>USTH01000006.1 GCA_900557555.1 uncultured Prevotellaceae bacterium
TTTATAGTCAGAATGGCTTTATTTTGATGCAGATATTATTTTTCTTTGAAGGAGCTATGCGGGCATTGTGACTGAAATAAAGATAATAGATGCGCAATAGAAAACTATTATGACAAGAACAAAACCTACTTGAAACATTAAACCAAAATCGGTCATTAGGACTTATTGGATTTTGAGTTTTTAGAAGAGCATAACAATCCTGCCTGAAGCATAGTGAAATTGGACATACAGGTCAAAATATCAAGGCAAGAGTACAAAAATGAGGGGGGGAACGCCCAACAGCCCAAGAAAGGCCAGCCAAGGCCAACTGCCTGACTCACAACGGCAAAGAAGTAAAACATCACTTTAAACGCAAACGAAAGACGGCCCACTGCCACTAAGACGCAAACGAAAAAATGATTTTCAACCGTTCCTCCCAACGGTTCTGCATAACTTTACACCACGAAACAGATATCGTTTAACCATTATCGGAGGAAAACGTCAGAAAACGCAACTAAACCAATTCGGTCGTTAGGACAGAAGTAATAAAAAAACGCCATTTACGACCCAATGACCAATTTGGGCTAAGGTAAACAATCGGCAACAACCGACTACTCCTCTAACAAGAAGAAAGAGAACAATTGAGGCGCACCGCAGTTTTTGTAGTGCGTCTTTTTTATCACCGGCCACCAAGGGGCAGCGGAAAGCCACAGGCCAATACCACAGTGCGTTTCCCTCAAGGACAAGCGAATCGGCAAACCACTACAAACGAAGGAAACAAGACCGCAAGAACTCATCACATTGCGACATAACTTCCCTCTTTCGGCCGAAACGGATGTCTATTTCGGCCGAAGTGGAATTCCGTTTCGGCCGAAAGGGACATGAATTTCCGCCGAAATTTCGTTGTTAAACCCTATTCGGTCGTTAGGGCTTCTTGTATTTTTTTAGAAAAGTGGATTTTGTTTAGCTTTTAATGAGTAATAGCGGGCTATTTCGAGCTAAAAACAAGCAGCAGGTGCTTTATAAAAACAAAAGGCAATAAGAAGTAACAAAAAAGATGTCACTTACGACCTAATGGCCGATTTGACTTAAATTATATGCAGGAAAAAGGAGATTAGTGTTTCGGGCAGTCCGGTCAGCCACCAAACACATAACGCAAGCCCATGAAGTTGCCGGATATCAGACTTACATACACCACAGTGGCAGGAATGGCGAGCAGAGCACTGTCGAAACGGTCGAGCGCACCGCCATGTCCAGGCAGGAAGCGCCCACTGTCCTTGATGCCGAGCTGGCGTTTGAACTGGCTTTCCACAAGGTCACCCCACGTGCCGAACGCGCACACCGTAAGGCCAAAGCCGTACCAGAACAACAGACTTCCGTTGTCCACTAAATAGTAGAAACATGTGGCACCTGCCAACACGGTGATGCCACCACCCACGCTGCCGATCCACGACTTGTTGGGTGAAACAGACGGAAAGAGTTTATAGGGAATCTTGCCACTCAACGAACAGCCGAAGCAATAGGCACCAGTGTCATTAAGCCAGAGAAATACAAAAAGGGCAAGCGGAAGTGTGCTGTCGTAGACATCATTGAACGCCAACACGCTCAAGAGACTTACAGGAAGGGCCACATACAGTTGTCCGGCAAAACTATACGCCCATGCAGCGATAGAGTTTTCTTGTTTGGAATACAAGCCACTGATAAGCGTAAACATAATCGACAGGACATAGGGAACAAATACCACGGCCCCCATCATGTCTGAGCAGAACAGATACATGGCAAGAAACAAGTAGACACCGCTAACCACCGACACGGTGTTGTTTACCTGCGCCAGCCCATGCTCGGCCAACAAGAGGTTGAACTCATTGAGCAGCACCGCCGTAATTAGGGCAAACAACACACAGTAGGTGTTAGGGCCACCCAAAAGACAGCCTATCATCACACCAACATAAACCAAGCCCGACAAGGCTCTTAAAACAAGGTTTGATTTCATGTCACAAGTTAATGGTTTCCTCCTGATTCTCAACTCTTAGTTATGTCACTTCCCTGCATCACCTTCAGCGCCAGAGTCGGCATTCTTGCCGTCATCTGCCGCAGGTTCAGCTCCACTGGGTTTGGTCTCCGGCGAGGCTGCCGGAGCAGCAGAAGAAGAAGCATCACCCGACTCCTTTGCAGTGTCGACGGCTCCTGCTTCTGCCAATATTTTGTCAATTTCAGCTTTCTGTTTTCGTTCTTTCTCGTCAGCTTCGCGTTTTTCTGCCTCTTCCCGTTCTTTCTCTATACGTTCGTTTTCGGCAATGATTTCATCCGAACGGCTTACCCACGGCCGTTTGCCGAAGACATTTTCCACATCATCGGCAAAAATAACCTCGCGGTCAATCAGCATCTGGGCTACTTGACCGTGGCCGTCCTTGTGCTGCATGAGAATCTGCTTGGCACGCTCATACTGCTGAGAGATGAGTTCTCGTACCTCATCGTCAATCTTCTGGGCCGTAATGTCAGAGTAAGGCTTCTGGAAATATTCGTTGCCTGTGTTGTAGTAGCTTATATTATAGAGATTGTCGCTCATGCCGTAGTAGGCAATCATGCTGAAAGCCATCTTGTTGGCACGTTCAAGGTCGTTGAGGGCACCAGTAGAGATATGGCCCAGAAACAGCTCTTCGGCAGCGCGTCCGCCCACAAGCGAGCATATCTTGTCGAGCATCTGCTCTTTGGTGACATTGACACGCTCTTCAGGCAAATACCATGCAGCACCAAGTGCCTGACCACGCGGCACTATAGTAACCTTTATGAGTGGGTCGGCATATTGGCAGAACCACGATATGGTGGCATGTCCTGCCTCGTGGACAGCAATGCCACGTTTCTCTTCTTGCGTCATCACTTTGGTCTTTTTCTCCAGTCCTCCCACGATGCGGTCAATGGCATCGAGAAAATCCTGTTTGCCAACGGCACTCTTGCCACCACGGGCAGCAATAAGGGCGGCCTCGTTGCACACGTTGGCAATGTCGGCACCAGAGAATCCCGGGGTCTGGCGTGAAAGCAGGTCCACATCAACAGAGTCGTCCATCTTCAACGGCTTCATGTGGACATTGAATATTTGCTTGCGCTCATGCAGATTGGGTAGGTCGACATGAATCTGGCGGTCGAAACGGCCTGCTCTCAACAACGCTTTGTCAAGAATATCGGCACGGTTGGTAGCGGCCATGACAATAATGCCGCTGTTGGTGCCGAAACCGTCCATCTCCGTCAGAAGCTGGTTGAGCGTGTTCTCGCGCTCGTCGTTGCCACCCATAGAGGGATTTTTGCCTCGGGCGCGACCAACGGCGTCAATCTCATCAATGAAGATTATGCAGGGAGCCTTTTCCTTGGCTTGTCTGAACAAGTCGCGTACACGGCTGGCACCCACGCCTACAAACATCTCTACGAAGTCACTGCCCGACAGCGAGAAAAACGGAACGTTGGCCTCGCCGGCCACAGCCTTGGCAAGAAGGGTCTTGCCGGTTCCCGGAGGCCCTACCAGCAATGCGCCCTTGGGTATCTTGCCACCCAATTCTGTATATTTACCTGGGTTCTTGAGGAATTTCACTATTTCCTGAACCTCCTGTTTTGCTTCATCCTGACCAGCCACGTCATTGAAAGTGATGTGTATCTTGGACCCCTTCTCATAAAGCTGGGCCTTGCTCTTGCCAACGGAGAAAATGCCTCCACCTGCAGAACCGCCTCCGCCTGCGCGGCGCATGATAAACAGCCACAATCCGACAAACAGCACCACAGGTAATATGGTAGAGAAGAACAGAGACCCAAAGAAACTGCTGTTGGAATCATAGGTCACATTACCCGTGAAGTGTCCCGCGGTGCGCTCAACACCGAGAAAGTTGTCGACATTGTCGACACTCGAGAACTCTGCGACAACCGAAGGACGATTGCCCGCCTCAGAGGCCTTGCCGAAAATTTCGCCCACAAAAGGTTTCTTTATGTACATCCTGACATTGCCGTCACCTTTATTGACAGTGATGTCACTGGCATACCCCTTGCGCACATAGTTCTGAAACTCTGTGTAGGTCACTTCCTTTTGGAAGCTCGACCCGCCTCCTGAATTGCTCCAGAAGAGGTAGCCGAATATCAATAGCACGATGAAATAAGCCCAGTTGAGACTGAACTTAGGCATCTTCATATTATTCTTTTCGTTACTCATGATATCTGAAATATTGATATATATGTTAAACAGTTAAAACGGTCACAGAACCAAGTGACATAAAGCGGAAGAGACCCCTCAATACACTCTGGCAGGTCAGTCCACGTCAGCGATTTCCGTAAGTTTGGCATCAGCCCATAAGTGTTCCAGGTCGTAATACTCGCGGGCTTCGGGCAACATGACATGAACCATGACATCGCCATAGTCCATGGCAATCCAGTAACCGTTTTCCAGACCACAGACACCGATAGCCTTCTCACCCAACTCTTCACGAACCATATCGCTTACCGAACCCGCTATGGCTTCGGTCTGGGTGGGGGTGTTGGCCTGGCAAATCACGAAATACTTGCAGATGCAATCGTCAATGTCAGTCAATTCTGCAATGACCAACTTGTGACCCTTCTTTTCCTGAACGCCGTCTATGATAACCTGTAACAACTTTTTTGCTATTTTCTGCATGCTAATCAAATAAAATTTAAAGTGCAAAAATACTCTTTTTATTTCAAAATATTGTAAGCGAAAGACTTTTTAACCCAATTAGGTTGTTAGGACTTATTGTATTTTGATTTTTAGGAGAGCAGATGTCGTCTGCTTTTTTGTGAGTAATAGCGGGCTATTCCGAGCAAAAAACAGGCGTCAGATGCCTTATAAAAGGCAAAAGACAACAAGAAGTAACAAAAAGAATGGCATTTACGACCTAATGACCGATTTGGGTTTAGGTGTCTTTATCCAAAAAACAAATACACAAATCACATCAAACGCATTTACAAGAAAAAAAATCGATTTTTCTTTGTCGTTTAACTGAAATGTTCTAATTTTGCAGTAGAAAAGCATTGGGATATGGTGTAATGGTAACACTGCAGATTCTGGTCCTGCCTTTCCTGGTTCGAGTCCGGGTATCCCAACCAACAACAGCTAAGAAGCCAACCGCGGGTTCTTAGCTGTTTTTTCATGAGTTACATTCTGGGCAAAGCCAAGGCCGACATAGATGTTTCTTATCGTTTCAGGGAATAATAGCGGGCTATTTTGAGCTAAAAACAAGCAACAGCTGCCTTATAAAAAAACAAAAGGAGTCGCCATATACGACAACTCCCAATTTACTTTCGCTATCACTGTTTTGTAGCCAACAAGGTGCTCATCCGCATACCCTGTTTCCTCGTCCTGCAGCATCACGAAAAAACTTTTTATTACGAAATTCAAACATGTCTATTAGCTTTGCATCATAATTGCTATAAAACCACTTGCATCTGACACATTTGGTGAAGCACTACCTCCCCTAATGTTTTTTTCCTGTTACGATAGAACCATAGGCGCCACCAGACAGTTGTAGTTGCAAGACAAATTCTTTTGATGTCAATTGTTTTATCAGATATTCATCGACAAACGAATCATTTCCCTGTGGTTCACGAAATACGATTTTGTCTTCCGAAACATAATAGGACCCTGTACTTGTCGTACCGGTTTCCAGATCTACTTCTTCATATTTGCCGTCTGCTTTTAGTGTTAACATTGATTCTTGGCCTTCACTTTCTTCTATCTCGCGAGTGACACACACCCAAGTTCCAATCAACAACTTCTTATTGGTTTCAATACGATCATCGCCAGAATTTCCTTTGCCATCATCAGAACTACACCCCGCAAATAATGCCCCTGCAATGGCAAAGAGGACCAACAAGGAGTACATCTTTATTTTTCTCATAATTGTATACACTGAATTCGTGTCGTGCGCAACTTCTATGTTAATAAGATAAGAATTATTTTACCAATACTTTTGTATAGCAGTTATTTACTGCAACTACAAATACCCCAGAATAACCTACTGGAATTTTGATTGCGCTGTCTTCTGCGTTTGCCTGATATATTACAGAGCCAGCAACCGAACAGACCTTTATCTTTTGCCCTAATTGCAGACCAGAAATAAACAAGTAGTGATTACTTCCCCATACTTTTATATTACCTATAGTATCACCCGGAAAAATTCCATCAATATCTGTTGCATTAGATACTATAACACGACATGTCATGCTATACTTCGTGCCTTTGCTATTTTTTATATTTGCAACGATATTGGTCTCGCCTGCTGAGACTGCAGTTACAACGCCTTGGCCATCTACACTTGCAATATTTGTATTTTTACTACTCCATGACAGATCTTTATATACAGCATTCAAAGGAACAGGGATTGCATCTATAACGTTCTGTTCGCCAACAGAAATATAATATGTCGACTTACGAGAAGATATTCCATAGAGAACGGAATAGTTGCGTCCTTCTATTATTTGTTTTGGTTTTGCCCGAAAGTCTGTCAGTGACAGAGTAGTACCATCGCCAAGTAAGCCTTTGTCATTACGCCCCCAAGACCATACACTACCATTTAACCTGTTTATTATAGTGGTTTCTCCGCTTGATGCAACTTCGGCAACATCATCCATAATCTTAACAGGGGTTGTTTGAGCAGTTACCGTTCCGTTCCCTACTTGACCAAACTTATTGTTTCCAAAAGCCCAAAGCGTACCATCTTTTCTAATAGCCTCAACATAGTCGACTCCAACTATAACAGAAGAAACATCATACATTTTTTTTGTTGGTATAGCATATTCCTTTCCCCAAATCCAGAGAGTACCATCAGTTTTAATTGCAGCAGCCCAATTACTTTCCGTTGCACTTGATGAAACAATTGCAACATCATCCATAATCTTGACAGGCAGTAGTTTGTCTTCTGTTGTTTCTATACCAAGCTGATGACTGTCATTGCGTCCCCATGCCCAAAGGCTTCCATCTTTTTTGATCGCATAAGAGACACCCCAACCAACAGAAATCGATTTAACATCGTCTAGAACTTTTGTTGGAACATTTCGATTTATAGTGCTATTGTCACCAACTTGTCCGAAATCATTTCTTCCACACATCCATAAAGAGCCATTATTCTTTACAAAACCTGTAGTCTGCCCACCACATGAAACAGCGACAATATCATCTTGCACTTTAATCGGCTTTGCTGAACCCACCGTTGAATTATTACCAAATTCACCACAATATTGTCTTCCCCACATCCACAAACTCCCATCTTTCTTAATTATTGCATGATGCATGTATCCAGAAGATATAGCCTTTACATCATCAGTCAGAAATACGGAGGGTGTTGTTTGTGAAATCAAAGAACAGCTCCCATCATTAGTATTTCCAGATTTAAAGAGAGTTCCCCACGTCTGGATTGTTCCGTCTGTCTTAGTTGCTATAGCTAATTCTGGCCCCATCTCAATGTGTGTAACATAATTTCCCGTACAGAAAGACCAAGATGTTTCATTGTTAGATTCGCCTTGTGGTGTTTTTATTGCATCTGTTGGTATTATCATTTTATAGCTACAACCTAATTCGAGGGGGGCTTTTGGAACAAAGAAAATAGAACTGTCGGCAACAACAATGCGACCTTCTATATCTTCTGTTCCATTCTTCTTCAGTTTCACATCTTTTACACTTGCACTTGCTTTCACTTTATTACTGAAAGTAATATATGGATTTACATCCTTGTACTCATATAAGATGGTGTTTACATTTGGAAATTTCTTAACCCCATCAACATTAGTGATATAGTAGTCTTGTGATAGAAGCTCACTATTTTTGTAGCCATTACCCATCGCAATTGCCCTTAGTTGAATATCATTATTAACCACAATAGCCTCTTTGTATATTGCACTCTTTGTAGTCGGAACACTTCCATCTAAAGTATAATATATATATACATTCTTTCCATTCGATGTCAACACAATTCTATCTCCTTTAGACAGGAATCTCTCTTTTGTGGACACCGTCAAGTTAAGTTTCTGCAATTCGCCTGTTGTAAACACTATGTTTATGGCAGAATTGTAATTTCCGTACTTATCTTTGACTGCCTGAGCCGGCACAAAATAGTTGTACTTTGTTTTGGGGGATAATGGAGCTGACGGCGTGAATGTTAAAGTTGAACCACTTAGAGAAGCTGTTCCTGTAACCACTCTTCCTTCATTATTCTTTAGAGATATATTTGAAAAATTGTCACCTTCAAATACCTGTCTACAGAATGTCAATGATGGCTGCGTAAAAACTGCTTGCCCCGTTGCATTATCAACAGGAGAAGAAGACCTAAGGGTAAAACTCGGTTTGCTAATTCTCACTTCACAACTACTTGACGTAATACTGCCATTTACAATACAATAAACTTCTGTCTTTCCTTCAGACACCCCTGTGATGATTCCAGAAGAATTGACAGATGCCACATTTCTATTCTTAGATTTCCAAGTTTTTGATGTCACAGTAGCATTGCTTGGGGATACCAACAAGGATAAGGATGCAGTTTCATCAATGCTCAATGCTTTTGAGGACGGGCTTATTGATGCGTTACTAACATCTATAGTTCTAACTGATATATTACATCGGGCAGTATTTCCGTTATCCAATTTCACCATAATGGTTGACGAACCTGAATTTTGGGCAACTACACGAACACGGTTACCACTGCCGCTTATATATGCGACACTCGGATTTGATGAAGTCCATGTGTAACTACCAGCATAAGACGAATTGCTTGCAGAAGCCCTTATGTATTGGGATTCTCCAGGACTCAATGATAGGCTATTTTGGTCAAGATAAACCGTAGAATTATCCTTTACAATTACTTTCCAATCATCTACAGATCTATTGCTTCCAGATGAGCTTGTACCATTTCGGTAATAATAAGTAACAGATTGAATAATAGAACCTATATCAGGAGAAGGAGCTATACATTTGAATGTAACACTGGTTGACGCAGAACCTATATAGCTGACAGGTTCTACGATTTTCCAATCGTATGTCCATAACACTGCATACGTATAGCTACGAAAAGTTGTATATACAGTAAACTCGTCCCCTACATTCAATTTGTATATTTGTTTATATGCTGAGATTTCTGTTACTCCTCCTAACAGCAAAATTAGTATGAGGATGACTTTAGACAAGCATTTATTTATCTGTAGATTATTTATTCTTTCCATGATTATACTTGTTTTTAGTTCGACTTAAACATAACTTTAACATGTTTGCTTTCCTCAAAACGTTCCTTGTTTCCTGCTTTATCTCGTGCAGTTACAGTAAACCTATAAGAGGCACCCGCATGCCCTCTGAAGTTTGCCGTTTCTTTTGTGGTGTTTGGTAACCAAAGAACAAAAGGTTGATCATTTTCAGAATAGTAAATGTTGTAATCCTCAACTTGGTCATTTGTCACATGCCATTTCAAGTTAACACTCTCATTTACTTGTTCTTTATCTGCCTCAATAACAGAAACTGGAGGTATCACATCAGGATAGCTTATATCCGTCCACTCTATGTTGGATATATTCCCCATATCGTCTCCAAAGACAATATAAAATCTTGCGATTGAATTATTTGAGTATCCGTCCGTCATGGCATACATTGGAATTTTCAATTCTTTTTTGAATATAAACTCTGCATTATCATTTTCTACATTTTCCTTGATGGCTTTATCCTCATTGTTATTCCACCAGTATTTATACCAGCTGATTTTAGTTGGTTTACTATCTGTCTTGAAAAAAGCCCAAGTATGTATTCTGCTATAATTACCCAATATATCCTTAACTCTATAGTTTAAGGTATGCAGTCCTGTTTTTAACCGTGTCGCATCTACTGAGAAGTTTATTGTGTCATTGGATGCAATATAAGATTGCAGCACATTAGCTTTATCGTCAAACCAATATTCTACACTTGCGGTTTTGTTTTGGATCGACGTTTCGTGCAAGGAATTCTTGAAGAAAATCCAAGTCTGTAGCGGGCTGTACTTCCCCTCGTTGTCTCTTACACGATAGTTCAATGTATGCATACCATCATTAAGCTTGCTTACATCTAATATTAATGCAACTTGCTCGTTGCTGACGTTTATATCTTGCTTTTCATTATTATTGTCTATCCAATATTCACCTTTGGTTATCTTTGTTTCTTTATTCATTTTCATTTCATTTACACAAAACAGCCATGATTGTAATCCACTCCATATGCCATCGCTATCTTGAAAACGAAAATAAAGATTATGTATACCTAAAGAAAGTTCTTGTGTGTCAATGGAAAATGAAACCTCCTGCCCTTTAACCGCATTAGTCACCGCTTTGTCATATCCATTCGACCCTATCCAATATTGGCATTTAACAACGCTCTTTCCTTGTGAATATCCCAATTGAACAAACAAAAAGCATGCAAGGATTGAAAAAATCAATCTTCTCATAACAATTCTGTTTTACTGTTCTGCCTTTACTGTGATTTTGACATTTATCTTACCCTCTGCATTGCTGTTAGAATCAATAGATTTGCTAATAATGCGTGGTATTGCTGGGTATTGGGAGAAACCTGTACCACCGTAAGGTCCAACGACAGTGCCATCACTGCCTAAAGGTGCATCAATAGGACGAGCAAAACCGCCATACAAATATTCATACTCTTGAACTTTTTTTATATTACCATTATTTGCACAGCCTTTTTTATATTGAATTATTATTTTGGCAAGTTTTTCAGTTTCTCGGTTGCAAAACAAATTATTATAATATTCACTAGGAGAATCCAATATATAGACCATATCTTTGCCATTATTGCTTCCAGAAAATTGCAAACAGTTGTTTTTGTAAATGGCCAAAGGACATTCATTGTAATTATTACCAATTTTTTCCACAAAACAATTGCCAATATAAGCAATGTGTTCAGTTGAATTCAATCTCCCAAACTCACGTATTGATGAATTCTTGATACACAAATTTTTACTTTCAGGAAGTGCATCCACACAGAGAATACTACATTGATCAACTAAGGTATTAGTATGATAATAGTTTGAATGTAATACTCCGTTTATGAGACAACGTCTTAGAGTACAATTTGTAATTGCTTTTGAAATACCTAAAGATACCTTTGTAGAAAAGTAGACACCTTCAATTTTTACGTTGTCCGCATTAACTTCAATTGAACTCAGAAATGTTTTTTCATTATCGTTTTCAGCAAAAGCACAAGCCCCAATTACCGTTATTTGTTTTGATATATTGGATACATCATTGAATTTTCCAGATGAAAGTGTTATGACCGCTCCATCTTGTGCTGCTGAATAAGCTTTTTTAAAAGCATCTACTCCATAAAAAGGAGTCATCACATCTCCCTGCTGAAGAGTTGCAGTCAAACCATCAGCCAAAATATTTGTACTCATAGTAAAGAGCACAACTAACATTAAAAGTATTTTTTTCATTGGTTTTGATATAATTGATTTTAATATAATAAAGGCGTGCAACCGTTCGAACTTGTCTTTATCTTAGGTTACCGCCAAGTGACCTGCACGCATAACAAGCACCGAACAATCCACGCCTATAAGCGTGAACTTCCAGTCTACTTGTTCTCATGCGTTGAAAATTGGCGGTATTCAAGATAAAGAGAACAAGAGCTAAAAGCTCAATATCTTAATAAAGTATAGAACGGAAACGCTTAGTTAATACTATGAATTATGAGGTTAGACCTCAACATAAGTCTCGTAGAGGAATGCAATTCTTGGAATTGTACAATCCTTAGCGTTTCATTCTGGTGTATCTATCTGTTTCTTACTTCTTTAAAATTTATTTGGTTAGACAATCAGTGAACATGCAAAAAGAATGCAAAAAGAATACTTTTACATAATGAATTGCAATTACAAAAATAATCTATTTTTAGAAACAGACGAAGATTTTTAATATTATTAACAAAAACCGTTTCGCTCACCCAACAAAACAAGGGAGAATGTTCTGACATTGAAGCCATTTTTCAGGCAAAAAAGACAACTTGCGCCTCCATATAACTTTTTGGACAGCAAACACATTACGGGTGGTTTTTTTTTCTTAAATTTGCTTTCTGATATTTTATATAATGTGTAGCTGCGCATCTTGTATTAAAACTTGATGATATTCTGGATATAATTGTTAACTGTTCGCAAATGAAACCATTGGCCAAAATCACAGCATTGGCAATTGCTCTTACCTGCATTGTCTGTGTGCATGCAGACCGATTCTCATTTAATCCGACCATGAGGTTCAGGATTGAATCAAAGGTCGCATCGGGCAGTGCGATAGCCATAGGGAGCAGACATGGGATTAATTCGCCTGTCTGCATTGCGACGACAAACACCAGCGAAGATGACTGCTACTGGTATTTCCACGAATACAAGACTGGCAAATATGCCATACGTAACGCCCAGACCGGCCAGTATCTCGTTTGGGACGAAGTAAGAAGCGACAGCCCCATACGCCGCTATCTGCATCTGGACTATGCGATAAGAAGCGACTCTGCCCTTTGGACCATGGGGAAACAGAGTGACGGAACATATTATTTTCAGAGTGCCATAGAGAGCTTCTACTGCTTCAACGTAAGAACAGGCAGCTACGCATTGGGCACGTATCGTCAGGGCGGAACACCGTCAGCATATAACGAGTTGTTCTACATCTACAAGGAAGACGGAAGCCAATATGACCAAGAGACTGACAGCAACACCGTGTGCGGGATTGACAAGGACGGCTACTATTGGGCTGACTATAACATGGAGCGACCTCTTGCATACACCACCGATGAGGCTGACCCCATTCTCTACGCCATAACGAATATAAGGTCGGGGCTTTATGTCAACCCCTCCAGTTATCTTGCCCAAACAGACCAGCAACCCGACAAACTTTTCTATTTCAGAGAAGCGCAAAACGGAGTGCAGATAATGGTGGAGGGTGACCAATATGTGTCGGCACAGTTGCCAACGACAACTTTGGCCAACGAAAACGACATTGCGGTAGTAAGCGGAACACCGAAAAAAGATGATCACGTTTGGAGCATCACTTATAGCAAAGAGGCTACGAACGCAGGTTATAACATAGGAGTGGCCGCATGCAGCCTCAACAGCTCAAACAACCAACACCTAAGCAACTCGTCAGTCTACTGGAACGACTTCTTCAACAAGGGCATCTGCTTCTACGGTGCTGACGAAGGCTCCACTTTCACATTTAAATCTAAAGACATACGCCACCGCAATTATCTTGCGGGGCTGGGCCTTGTCATACCAAGCGATACAGAGACACCTGTGGTGCCCGTTGACCCACCTGCCCCAAGCGACACTATCTATGTTGAGCCCATTCAGGGAAGTGTGACACATGTATACCGGGCCGATGGCAAAATAGACGCCATACCGACCGTCTATATCGAAAGACTGGAACAGTCGACAGACTCGGTAAAGATTACGACCAAGGCTGATGGGCCTGTTTACAACTATACCACATACGAAGTGGACTCCGTTTCAACCACTGTGCCAGGAAACTTCCCGAAGTTTAATTCATTCAAGTTCAACAACAAATACAACCCACATCTCATAGGCGATGCTATAGGCGTGTTTTATGGCGATACACTGATAACCGTGACTCCTATATGCATTGGCAAACGCCTGAGACCATCGTTCAAGATAGACCACGATGCAGAGGTATACATAGGCAATGAGTTGCAAAAGAGCAAGGCAAGCCGCACACGCTATGACAACGACGTGGTGTATACCATAGCTCGTCGAGGACACACCATTCTGCGACGCACTAACAACAACACGTATTTGACATACCCCTATGGACAGCAAACAACAGTGAGGGTAACTTACGCCACCGACCAAGCTACGGCACAATACAAGGTGCCCACCGTGTATATCACCACCAACAACGGCACAATGATAAGTTCCAAGACAACCTATTTGGACGCAAAAATCACCATTGACGGTGCGGGGGTGTTTCCCGACATGCCCGAAACAGCCATGCAGATAAAAGGCCGCGGAAACTCCTCGTGGGCTGGCGCATGGGGCAAAAGTCCGTATCACATGAAGTTTGCCATTGGAGTAAAACCACTCGGGCTGACCAAGGGCAAGCATTGGAATCTCATAGCAAACGCTCAAACCTACTCCATGACGACCAATGCCATTGCAATGAAAATGGCACAACTGGTAGAGACGGCTGGCTATAACCATGAAATTCCCATAGAGCTGTACATCAACGGGCAATACCGCGGATCATATAATCTGACCGAAAAAGTAGGCTTCGCCAACAACAGTATTGATCTGCTTGACGAAACCTATGCCGTAATGCTGGAGCTTGACAGCTACTATGACGAGCCATACAAGTTTCGCACTACTAAATACTATTTGCCGGTAAACATCAAGGAGCCCGACCTCAGCCAAGGCACGTCACCACTGACAAGCGTACAGATCAACCAACATTTCAACAAAGCCATGACGGCATTGTACAACGGTGAAGATATCGACACCTACATTGACCTTGACTATCTGGCACGATTTCTGTTTGTAGACGAGTTTTCGTTTAACACAGAATTCATGCACCCCAAAAGCACCTTCTGCTACAACGAGAACATCACAAACAGCAATTCAAAATATATCTTCGGTCCAGTTTGGGACTTCGACTGGGGGTACGGATACCAATTCACAAGCAATTATTTCACTTATCCTGCCAACACAGACTTTTGGAACAGCACCACAATGGAAGCCAAGACCTGGGTTAATGACTTGAGATATTGCAGCGAGAAACTTGACAGAATATATTACAACCTCTGGCACAACTTCATCAACGATGGCAGATTGGACGAACTGATTGAATACTGCCAGGACTACTACGACTATGCCGCAGAGTCGTTCACCCACGACAACAGCATGTGGGGCAGAGGCGATGCCGCAAGCTATGCCACCGTAACCACACGTGCAAAAAAATGGCTAAAGGAACGCGCCAACTATATTTACGACTACATGTCGAACACCCTCGGCTATGCAGGAAAAGACTACCTTGCATCAACAGACAACACCGTGAACGGTGATGTGAACGGTGACGGAGCCGTCACAACAGCCGACATCGTATGTGTGCTCAACTATATGCTGAATCTTCCTAACGAAGACTTCAACTATTCGCAAGCCGACCAAGACTCCAACAACATGATAACCGTAAACGACGTGCTTGCCATACGTGAACTTACCACAAATGGCTCTGCCAGCGGACGGTTTTATGGGCTACCTGAAGCCGGAGCAACACTGTCAATGGGTACAGCGACACACCGTGCGGACGGTGTAGATATTCCGCTTGACATCTGCGTTGCAGAGGGAGACTACAGCGGACTTCAGTTTGATATGTCTATCCCAAAAGGGATGAGTGTGACAAATCTTGACATCGACAACAGCATACCTGATTTCAACATCTTCGTAACAGAACTCAACAGCCACAACAATACGGAAGACAGCAAGCAGAGCCTATACAGAGTGTCGCTCTACTCCTCTGGGAACAACAAACTGCCACAAGGGCATTCCGTTGCCACACTGTCGCTCGAATGGAGCGAAAACCAAAATGAGGCAGACATGCTGACCGCATCCACATACAACGTGCTGTTTGCAAACTCAACAGGTGAAGACGAGCGCTCACAATCACAATCAACACGGTTCTGCAACTCAGAACTTACAGGCATCGGAAACACTGCATGGATTGCACACCAAGACGGAAACAAGCTGACCTTTGGAACGATGGCAGACATCATCATACCGATATACGGCATAGACGGAAAACTGTTCAGACTATGCAACACACGCACAGACGGCAACACTATAACACTGCCACCAGGCGTATATGTCATCAACAAGAAAAAAATAACAGTAAAGTAACCTAATCATAATACCTTATTATAATTACAATGAAAAAAGTACTAACATTGGTTCTCGCATTGATGAGCATACCAATAATCTCGAATGCAGAAGATAACATCGCACTTAATGTCGTACGTGATTCAAAGACCCAATGGACATTGTCTGTTGCCCTCAACAACGACAACAAATACGGAGGATTTCAAATGGACCTGGTGATACCGTCACAGTTTACCGCCGCCATAGAAAACATAGCAAAGACAACACGCCTAAGGAGCATTACCATGCAAGCCAATCATCTTGCAAGTGGCAACCTCAGAATAGTGGGCTATGGAGCCAACAAAACAAAGAACATTACCGGCAACAATGGTGATATCATCACAATGAAACTGACCTGCACCACCCCACTGCCAATCGGCGAGCATAAGGTAACGGCCAAAAATATAAGATTTTCAAACGCCACAAGCGAAACTGTGTTGCCAGGCACCTACACCAGCTTTAACGTTGAGGAAATGCCGCAACACACCGTAAACTATTGGAACGGAGAGGAATTGTTCCATACGATGAGTGTGGAAGAAGGCGACTCTATTCCTGCCATCGAAAGCCCCGAGGCAAAAGAAGGCTTCGCTTTCTGCGGGTGGGACGACAGCACAGCAGTGATGCCCGACCATGACCTTGACCTCCATGCCACATGGTGCAGACTGTCATACACAGCAAGCTACACCGTCAACGGTGATACCGTCTACTCAGAGCAAGTGGCTTACGGTGACTCTGTAAAACTATATAACTATACGCCAGAAGAGACTCACATCTTCGTCAAGTGGATTGGTGACAGCTATGAAACTATGCCTGCCCACAATATCAGCTATGAAGCACAGCTTGCCCTCATTGGTGACGTAAACCTTGACGGAACTGTCAATACAAGTGATGTCGTAAGCATCTATAATTATATCATCAGCAGCGAAGAATCTGGAATTCTTCGGGTTTGTGCCGACATCAACGGTGACGGAACTGTAAACAGTGCCGATGTAACAGGACTCTATAATCTATTAACCTACGGAACACCTCTTGGCAGCAAGGCTTACCGCCAAGCTCTTGTCAACGCCTTCAAATAACACCACAGCCAATCTCCAATACACCATGAAACGCATACTAACATTATTATTGCTGACTGTTGTGTCGGCAGCGGCAGTAACAGCGGGTATCCTGAAATTCAATTCTACAACCAGCTACCGCATAGAATCCGTCTATTTCTCTGGCAGTGCCATTGCCATAGGCGCGAACCACAATGTCAACTCACCTCTGTGCGTGGAACGCAACACAGGCACGGCAAACGAGTCTGACTGTTTCTGGTTCTTTGAATACAAAGGTGACGGCAAATATGCCATCTGCAACGCCAGCACAAAACAATACGTAACACTGGACGACAGCTACGAGGACAGTCCACAGGTGTTGCGCTATATCCATCTGAGCAGTTCTGTTGAGGGTGACGCTTCTCTATGGTACATCAAAGCCAGCAAGTATAACAATACGGATGTCTACTACATTCAGAATGCAAACAAACCGGCATTCTTTTTCAACATGCGCACCAGATCTTTCGTGCTCGGAGCCTATGAACTTGGCGAAAACCAGATTCCGTCAAACATGAACGAAATATTCAAGTTGTATGACAGCAACAGCAACGAGTATGTGCAAGAAGAGATTGACCCTAACCCAGGCCCAGGCCCAGAGCCAGGCCCAGAGCCGACCGACAGCACCAGCCTCCTGCCCATAGACTGCCCTGTTGTACACGTTTACAGGGCTGACGGAAAACTTGATGCCTTTCCGCAGGACTACATCATCGACCAAAGCACCACTGCCGACTCGACTAAGATAACAGTAGTCAACGGACAGACATTTGCCTATGCCGCCTATGAAATCGACTCGGTGTCTATGACAGCACCCGAAATGCCACATTTCCTGTCATTTAAATTCAACAACAAATACAACCACAACATCATTGGTGACAGCCCAGGAACATTCTATGGCGACAGTCTCATCACTGCCTATGTGATAGGCATAGGCAAAAACCTGCGCCCATCATTTAATCTGGATGACAATACCCAAGCATGGATTGCAGACAAACCACAAACCAGCAAAAAAAGCAGTGCGCGTTTTGACCACGACATACGTTACACAATTGCACACCGCGGATATTCCATCATGCGCCAACGCCTTGACAGCACATTTGTGATGTGTCCCTACGGCAGTGAGACTACGGTAAGGGTAGACTTTGCCACCGACCACGCCACAGCGGAATACAAGGTACCAACTATAAGAATATACACCAGTACCGGCGGCATGATAAGTTCTAAGAAGCAGTATGTGCAGGCCACCATAAGTATTGACGGGGGCGGTGTGTTTCCCGACATGCCCGAAACGGAAATGTTAATAAAAGGCCGCGGAAACTCCTCGTGGGCTGGCGCATGGGGCAAAAGTCCGTATCACATGAAGTTTGCCACCGGAGTAAAACCACTCGGACTGACCAAAGGAAAGCATTGGAATCTCATTGCCAACGCACAGAAGTATTCCATGACCACAAACGCCATTGCCATGAAGATGGCACAACTTGTGGAGACAGCAGGCTTTAACCATGAAATACCAGTGGAGCTATACATCAACGGAGACTATCGTGGCTCATACAATCTGACCGAGAAGATTGGTTTTGCAAACAACAGCATTGACCTGCCCTCTGAAACGTATGCCACAATGCTTGAACTTGACAGCTATTATGACGATGAGCAGAAATTTCGTACCGATTACTATGATCTGCCGGTCAACATCAAAGAACCTGACTTTAGCCAGGGGCTCACAGAATTGACTAAAGAACAGATTGAAGCAAGTTTCAACCGCGTGGTTACAAGTCTATACAACGAAGAAGACATCTCCTACATGATAGACCTTGACTATCTGGCCCGCTTCCTCTTTGTTGATGAGTTTACTGCCAATTTCGAGCTGATGCATCCTAAGAGTACATTCTGCTACAATCCGAACGTAATGAATGCCGATTCTAAATATATCTTCGGCCCTGTGTGGGACTTTGACTGGGGCTACGGCTATGTAAGCAACACAAACTACTTCACAGCATACTCCAACGTGGACTTCTGGAACCGTGCGCAAGGCAACGGCTATCCGTGGGCATACAGACAACGTTACTGCGGAGAGAAATTTGACAAGAAATACTATAATCTGTGGCACGAGTTCGTGACTGGTGGCAAACTGGACGAACTGATAGATTTCTGCGATGACTACTATGAATTTGCAGCCTTGTCGTTCACCCACGATGACACTAAATGGAAACATGGAGATGCCGCCGCATATGCCACAGTAACGGAAAACGCCAAGACATGGCTACGCCGACGTGCAAACTATGTACTTGACTATATGACCAACACTCTCGGGTATGGCGACAAAGGGTATCTCACTTCACACCTCGACCCCATTCCTGGTGACGTGAATGGTGACGGCCGCGTAACCACCGCTGACGTGGTGTGTGTGTTTAACCACATTCTCGGTCTGCCAAACGAAGAATTCAACTTCCCACAAGCCGACATCGACGGAAACGACATCATAACCATTGCCGACCTTATGGGAGTGCGTGGCCTCATCGGCACCTATAAATCAAAAGGCTTCTACGGTCTGCCTGTTGCCGAAGCAACCCTAAACACAAGTCCGCTGACTGTAGACCGCCAAGGTGTTGAGATTCCACTAACAGCAAATGTGGACGAGGGAAGCTACTGCGCAATGCAGTTTGACCTCAACATTCCATCGGGCATGTTAATAACAGATCTTGACATCTCACAATCCATCCCCGACTTTGACATCAACATTGTACCCATAGCTGCCTCTGAAGGACAAACCTCCAGTATCGACCGCTATAGAGTATCTATCTACTCTTCTGCCAAAAACCTTATACCAAAGGGAACTTCTGTCATCACACTGCGTCTTGACTGGGGTTCACATCAGGAAACAACAGATGTGCTCTGTGCCACGATGTCGGATATTATGTTTGTCAACTCCATGGGAGAAGACGAAAGAACCGACTCACGTTCTGCCACATTCGTTCACAACGAACTGACAGGCATCAATGACGTGACTGTATCTGTTACACAAAACGGCTCTACTGTCACCGTATCAACTGGCCAAAAGACCGCAATTCCTGTATACGGCACAGACGGACGCATCTTCCGTGTAATGGAACTGAATGCCGGAACAAGCCAAATCAACCTCCCCGCAGGCATCTACATCATTAACAACAAGAAAGTATTGATACCATAAATAATGAAAATAACAGAACTGATAAGCCAGTCAGACCATACGGATTTTTCGTTTGAAGTGCTGCCGCCTCTCAAGGGAGCCGGAATAAAAACACTACAGGACGACATTAAAAAACTGTTGGAGTTTGACCCTAAATACATCAACATCACTACCCACCGCAGTGAGGTGGTGATGAAAGACTTGGGAAACGGACTGCTGGAGCGTTCTACCCTGAGACGCAGACCTGGCTCTGTAGCAGTGGCAGCAGCGCTGCAGCAAGAATTCAACATTCCTATCGTTCCACATATTCTATGCTCCGGCTTCACACGTGAAGAGACCGAATACGTGCTTATTGACCTGCAATACTTAGGCATTACCAACCTGTTACTGCTCAGAGGCGACAAAGCCCGTGAAGACGTTTCGTTCCACCCTACTCCCAATGGATACTCCCACACAACCGAGTTGCAGGAGCAGGTCAACAACTTCAACAAAGGCTTCTTTGTAGACGGGTCACCAATGAAGGAGGCTGGAGCCGCATTCAGCTATGGAGTGGCATGCTATCCTGAAAAACACGAAGAGGCCCCCAACATGACAACCGATGCCATGTGGTTTAAGAAGAAGATAGAACTTGGTGCAGAATATGGCGTGACACAGATGTTCTTTGACAACAACAAATATTTTGACTTTGTAAAAAAGATGAGGGCCGAGAATATTAACGTCCCCATAATTCCAGGCATCAAGCCTTTAGCCAAAAAAAGCCAGTTGAATATCTTGCCGCGACTGTTTCATTGCGATTTGCCGGAAGAGCTCACAAAAGAGGCATACAAGTGTAAAACTGATGAGCAGATGAAAGACTTGGGTATCGAATGGTGCACACATCAGTGCAAGGAACTTATAAAAGCCGGGGTGTCAAGCATACACTTCTATATGACAGGCAATGCAGGAAGCCTGCGAGAAGTAGCAAAAAGAATATTCTGATTGCAGACAGAAAGACGATAAGCAGTTACAAGGAACACAGACAATGCAGTTTAAAGACGTTGTAGGACAAGAAGAAGTCAAGGAAAAGCTGAGGAAGCAGGTAAGGTCAGGCCATCTGCCACATGCGCTCCTCCTTACAGGCGAGACAGGCTATGGCACCATGGGCCTGGCATTGGCTCTGGCAAACCTCCTACTGTGCAACAATGCTGGTGAGACCGACAGTTGCGGCACTTGCTCTGGGTGTGTAAAAGTAGACAAACTTATACACCCCGATTTACATTTCTCATTTCCTGTAATCAAGATTACAAAAACAACCAACTCTGATGACTATCTGAAGAAATGGCGAGAGATGCTAATCAATGACAAGTATTTTGACATGAACGATTGGGTCAAAGTCATTGGTGCAGAAAAAAAATCGACTGTTATTCCTGAGCCAGAGAGTCAGAACATTATACAGAAGCTCAGTCTCAGTCCGTATGAGGGCGGTTGGAAAATAATGATTATCTGGTTGCCAGAACAGATGAATGCCACCTCGGCCAACACACTGTTGAAAACATTGGAGGAACCCTTTGGCAAGACTCTGTTTATTCTCTGCAGCGAACACCCCGAACAACTGCTGCCGACCATTATAAGCCGCACCCAGCGCATAGATGTTCCGCCAATCAACACCAACGATATGTATGAGGCTCTGACAAAACAACGTGGCATTGACAGTACAACGGCAGAACACATTGCAAGAGTCTCAAAAGGCAACTACCTGACTGCCCTGCGACACTTGTGTGACGATGACGATTCACAGGTGATGCTCGACAAGTTCATTAGTTTGATGAGGTTGGCCTACATGCGCGATGTAAAAGGCCTCACCGAATGGAGCGAGAGTCTTGCTTCGCTCAACAGAGACGAGCAGAAGCACCAGCTGGAATATATGCAAAACTTGATTCGCGAAAATTTTATGTACAATTTCGGAAGACCTGAACTCAATTTCATGACACAAAAGGAACTCAAGTTTGCACAGAGTTTCGCCCCCTACATCAACGAGCGGAACGTCATTGGGTTTGCCGAAGAATACCAACGTGCACATAACGACATTTCAAACAACGTCCATTCCAAGACCGTCTGGTTCAACCTCGCCCTGCAAACCATAATTCTTATAAACAAATAACCACAAGAGCAACGTGAGAAGGCCTTGTTAACATATAAATAAACCAACACATCTACAACATAAAGACAATAACAATGGACAACACAGTATGCTGCGCAGGTCGCGGACTAAGCGCCAAAGGCTGCACCCGCACAGACAAGCAGCTTAACACATACGACTATCTGGCCGATGTGCCAGGAGCCATACAGATGACAGACCTCGTGGAGGTCCAGTTCAAGAATACGCATAAAGACTATTTCCTTAATTCCAACCACATTCCACTCAACAAAGGAGACATTGTGGCAGTTGAAGCCTCACCAGGCCATGACATCGGGACAGTGAGCCTTACCGGTCCACTTGTACCCTTGCAAATGTCAAAGCAACGCCTCAAGGCCGATGCCGGCACACGACGCATCTATCGGTTGGCAAGAGACATTGATATGGAAAAGTTCTACGAAGCCAAAGCTCTTGAACAAAGCACAATGATACGTTCCAGGGCAATTGCGAAGGAACTGGGCCTTGACATGAAGATAGGCGATGTGGAATATCAGGGTGACGGTGGCAAAGCCATTTTCTATTACATTGCAGATCAACGCGTGGACTTCCGCCAGCTCATCAAAGTCTTGGCGCAGGAGTTTGGCATACGAATAGAGATGAAGCAAATTGGCGCACGGCAGGAAGCTGGTCTCATTGGTGGCTTCGGCCCTTGTGGCAGGGAGATGTGCTGTGCCACATGGATGAAGAACTTTAACACCGTAAGCACTGGTGCCGCACGCTGCCAAGATGTTTCACTTAACCCACAGAAACTGGCTGGCCAATGCGCCAAACTCAAATGCTGCCTCAACTACGAAACAGCCGTCTACACCGAAGCAATACAGAAACTGCCACGACGCGATATAAACCTTGAGACAAAGGATGCCACCTATTACTATTTCAAAGCCGACATTCTGGCTGGCCTTGTGAGCTACTCTACCGACAAACACCTTGCCGCTAACATAGTGACTGTAACAAGCCAGCGTGCTAAAGAAATAATACAACTCAACCAACAGGGAGAAAAACCCGACAGCCTTTCTGATAATGCTACGGCAGGGCAGAAAAACGGCATCGTTGACCTGGCAGAACAAGACAGTCTGACACGCTTCGATAAGAGCAAGCGCAAAAAGAAGAAGAAACGCAACGAGCGCAAGCCAAAAGATGCAGATGTCATCACCGCAAGAACAAACGACAGAGAAACACAGTCAGAAAACGGGCCACGTGGAGACAGACCACAACCGAC
Organism: uncultured Prevotellaceae bacterium; assembly: GCA_900557555.1. Taxonomy (GTDB): domain Bacteria; phylum Bacteroidota; class Bacteroidia; order Bacteroidales; family Bacteroidaceae; genus UBA6382. The sequence continues at coordinate 23,552 of USTH01000006.1, forward strand.
AACGCTGTCTGGCAACACCGAGCAACAAGGCAGTGACAATCAAAAGGTAGCTGAACCGCGAACATACAACCGCAGACGCAACTTCAGACACAAGCGCCACAATAACAATGACAAAACGGAGTAAAATTCTCTTTTTCGTCTGCATGTTACTGCAATTTGCCCTTTGGGGATGCGACAATGACTCTACTTTGACCAACCAATATCAGTCATTGCCAGCAAAAGGCTGGGATTCGCAAAACTCACTGTCTTTCACTGTTGACAGCATCAGACAGACTGGCAATTACAACCTCACGGTATATGTGCGCACTACACGTAACATACAGTTTCAGAGCATCTCGGTAGTTGTAGAACAACACTTCAAAAACCCTCTGCATGATTCTCGCGACACGATAGAAGTGAAACTTGCCGACGAGATGGGAAACCTTGAGGGGAAAGGGCTTTACCTCTATACAGCCGAAGCATTTGCCCCACACCGAATGCATTTGTGCAAAGGCCAACATGGCATCATACAACTGTCACATGTCATGAGACGAAACCAACTGACAGGCATCAAGGATGTCGGTATCAGAATAGCCAGACAATAACATCAAGCACACCGCCCATGTACATTGCAGCCATAGATATCGGGTCAAACGCAGCGAGACTGCTTATCAAGAACACAGACTATCCAGATGTCCTTGACAATACTGACATCCTACACAAAGACGAATACTACCAGAGAGTGCCACTGAAAAGCGGCATCGACACTTTCACATACGGTGAGATTCAACACAAGACTATTGCCCTGTTGACTTTCGCCATGTGTCAGTTTGCCATAAAGATGAAGGAATATGATGTCAAGGCATATAGAGCCTGCGCCACATCCGCCTATCGCGATGCAAAAAATTCCTCCCAAGTCATCAGTCGCGTGCAACAGTTCTGCGGACTTAAAATAGAAATCATCTCTGGTGACGAAGAGGCCCGCCTGACGCGCCTTGGTTTCACACCGCCTGAAGGATGCGAAAACCAAACTTTCCTCTTTGCTGATGTTGGCGGCGGAAGTACTGAAATAAGCCTGACACAATGTGGCATTCTGAAATTCTCCCAATCTTTTAGAGTTGGTTCAATGCGCTACGTCTGCAACAGTCAGTCAGAATTCGAAGAAGACTATTTGTTTTCCACTATTGAAAAACTCGCAAAAACATACAGTGACATTAACTACATAGCTACGGGCGGGTGTGTAAAATTCATAAAAGCGTACCTCAATGGCAAAGACAGTTCAGCACCAATAGAGGTCAACCGCATGAGTGCACTATACCAAGAGCTTAGCAACCTTACACCCACAAGCATTTCACAGAAATATTCCATTCCGCTGGAGCGCGCAGACATTCTTACGCCTGCATCATCCATCTTCCTGCGAATTGCAGCCAAACTAAAAGCCAAACAAATCATCGTTCCCCAAACAGGTGTGCGTAACGGTATAATTGCAGCCCTGTATCATAAGAGCAAATTAACCAAAACGGTCATTAGGTCGTAAATAACGCATTTCAGCCAGCCTTGCACATCCCTATCATTTCGCCACCACCACCCCATTAGCATCTGGTTCAGGTTTCAGCACAAAGCCGTAAACAACAGGAATACATGCGAGCGAGGGGACTGACAGTGGGGAAAAAGTCAAGCTCCGGCAATTTCCTCTGGCACTTCCTCTACCTCATAGCGTTTCATCTCAACGGTGTCGTCACGGTCCACAATTATTGTGACATAACACTCTTCATCACTGTGAGGCACAGAAATCTCAGCTTCAAGTTTCACTGCATCCTTCTCAAAACCACGACACGAAAGCCTGTTGAAGATGGCACGCGAAGCAATGTTCGAATCTATATATTCCGCAAACGACATCTTGTCGAACTGTCTGCTGACAACAGTGTCTGATGCAGAAGTTACACAAAGAGAAGCCCTGTTATCACAATATATGCGGTTGAAACTTTCATTGTTTACTGCAGGCAGACTGAAATCAGGCTCCATAGTTATATCTACATGAAATCTGCCGTCCTCGGAATCCATGGATACAGGAGTACGGAAAATGCAGTAACGTCCGTTCTTTTCATACTCACCGCCGTCACTCATAACATTCTGTTCGGCCTTTTGAGTATAGGCACTGTCTGTATCAGGCTTTGTCTCCTTACAAGCACATAGACATACAGTCACGCATAAACAAATCAACAATCTTTCCATATTAGAATTCTTCTGTTATTGTCTTATGCAAAGATAAAGTTTTTTATGTTAGCACACATCATTTCTGCCCTATAAATCTGGCACCATCAACCCATACGTCCCCTGAAATAATGTTTTATGACCGATGAGCCGAGCCTCTCGCAACTGTAAGGTTCACTCTCAATGATTGGAGCACGTACCACGTTTCCTCTTGACACTCTACCGTACATTGAGTCCAAGCTCCACGAAGCATGCTCCACGTGTGCCTCATCCCACAGACCCTGTGTCAGAAAATGTTGCAGCACCGCACCACCCCCCTCTACGAGCACCGACTGTATATTGCGGTTATAGAGCTCATCCAACAACTGCCTGATGAAATCTCCGTCTTTGTCCACTTTTACGAACTCAACACCCGTACGGCCAGCAACGCTGTGACTGCGACGATAGCCAAACACCAAGGTTGGCACACTCCCGTCAAACAGGGAAAGGGTTTGAGGCAGTCTACCTTGAGGGTCTATTACAATACGAAGAGGGTCAGGGCCATCCACAAGGCGTGTTGTGAGTGAAGGATTATCCCACAATGCTGTGTTGTACCCCACAAGTATGGCACTATGTCGTGCTCTTAGATGGTGCGCCCTCCGCATGGTGGGAAGCGATGATATCATTAGACGTTGGCTCTGACCGTTTGTGTTGGCCCTGAAACCTATTATCCCATCTGAGGTCTGGGCCCATTTCAGTGTTATATATGGTCTGCGGCAGGTATGGAAAGTAAAGAAACGGCGGTTAAGTTCCTTGCACTGACTATTCAAGACCCCTAACTGTATGTCAATGCCCGCATCGTGGATTAACCTGACACCTCGCCCACGTACTTTGGCAAAAGGATCAATGCACCCTACTACGACTCTACGCACCCCTTTGTCCACCACAAGTTGGGCGCAAGGCGGTGTGCGACCATAGTGGGCACAAGGTTCAAGACTGACATATAGTGTGCTTTTAGAAAGCAACGAACCGTCTCTTACCGAGTTGAAGGCATTAACTTCGGCATGCGGGCCACCACAATGTGCATGAAAGCCCTCACCGATAATTTTGCCATCACACACGATGACCGCACCTACCATTGGATTGGGAGCAGCTCCAAGTTCACCGTTTTTTGCCAGTTGTAGGCAACGGGCCATATATAATTCATCTGAGTTCATCAGTCAAACAATTCAAGTTGTATGGGAGGCAGGAGGTTGAATGTCTTTCTGTGACAAGGGCATGCTCCGTATTTTCTGATTGCCTCACGGTGTTCTTTAGTGGGATAACCCTTGTTGCGTTTCCAGCCATATACAGGATAGTCCTTGTCAATCATGTCCATATAGTCATCACGATAGGTCTTGGCCAGAATTGATGCCGCCGCAATGGACAAGAATTTTCCGTCGCCCTTTACAACGGTCTGCCACGGCACGTCCCGATATGGTTTGAACCGGTTTCCATCAACTATTATTGATTGGGGAGTCACCCTGAGTTGTTCAAGTGCTCTGTGCATTGCCAGTATAGAGGCGTTGAGTATATTTATCTTGTCGATTTCCTGCGGCGTAACAACACCAACGGCCCAAGCCAAAGCATCACGTTCAATAGTTTTGCGCAACTCATGACGACGTACGTCTGTCAGCTGTTTAGAATCATTGATTTCCTCATTGTTATAGTCTGGAGGAAAAACAACAGCAGCAGCATACACACTACCAGCTAAACAACCGCGGCCAGCCTCATCACACCCAGCCTCAAGGACATTAGGCTCCAAAAATGGTTGTAGCATTTTTTATATAATTTTGCGACATCACAACAACACGACTGTTATCCAAACATCATCTAAAACATTCTGGCAACACGCCTGATACCGTCGGCAAGGATGTCTATTTCTTCAAATGTGTTGTAAAACGAAAACGAAGCTCGCACCGTACCCTCTATACCATAGTGACTCATCACTGGTTGTGCGCAATGGTGTCCTGTACGTACGGCAATACCTAAACGGTCAAGCAGAGTGCCCATATCCAGATGATGAATGTTACCAACCAGAAACGATATTACAGCATCCTTGCCGTCGGCTTGTCCGAATATACGAAGTCCGTCAATCTGTTTCAGCCTCTCCGTGGCATAACAGGTCAACTTACGCTCATAGGCCTCTATCTCATCTAAGCCTATACCATCAACATAATCCAGTGCTACAGCCAAGGCATGAGCTCCAACATAGTTAGGTGTGCCGGCCTCAAACTTGTATGGCAACCCTTCAAAGGTCGTCTTCTCGAAACTTACAGTGTTTATCATCTCTCCACCTCCTTGGTAAGGTGGCATGGCCTCAAGCCATTTTTCCTTGCCATAAAGCACCCCTATGCCTGTGGGGCCATATACCTTATGGCCACTGAAAGCCAGAAAATCACAATCCAAATCTTCCACATCCACCCTCATATGAGGAACACTCTGAGCTGCATCAACCAACACAGGGATGTTTTTCTCATGTGCCATGGCAATCATCTTTTTCAGAGGATTAACCGTTCCCAACACATTACTGATTTGTGCCACGCACACCAGTCTGGTTCTGTTGCCAAGCAATTTGCCATAGGCCTCAATGTCAAGCACCCCCTTTTCATCAAATGGCACAACGCGCAACACAACACCCTTGCGCTCACGAAGCAACTGCCAAGGCACAATGTTGGAGTGGTGCTCCATTTCTGACACGACAATTTCATCGCCAGGCTTGAGCATCTCCCCAAACGAAGATGCCACAAGGTTTATAGACTCGGTGGTTCCCCGTGTGAATATTATGTTTCTCTCACTATTGGCGTTAAGGAAAGTCTTTACCCTCACCCGTGCCTGTTCCAAGAGGTCTGTGGCTTGTTGCGACAAATAGTGTATGCCCCTGTGTACGTTGGCGTTGACGGTATAGTATTCCGTGCGCTCAGCTTCTACCACACAACGGGGTTTTTGCGTAGTAGCCCCATTATCCAGATAAACCAACGGATGATTATAGACCTTGGTAGAAAGAATCGGAAAATCCTCTCTTATTTTATTTGCATCAATCATGCTTATTACCTCCTCCTTATTTGTTTGAACACAACGAACAGTCGCCACACGCCCCATGTCCACGACGGAAACGCTCCTCAACCATACGTGTCAAGCGGTTGCGCAGTGCTTCAAAGCCAATGCGTTCAATAACCTCAACGGCAAACGCCTGCTGCAACAGACGACGTCCCTCTGCTGGCTCAATGCCACGCTGTGCCATATAGAACAATGCGGCTTCGCTAAGTTGCCCCACTGTAGAGCCGTGATTGCACTTGACATCATCTGCATAAATCTCAAGCATTGGCTGTGTATATATGTGGGCCTTAGGCGACACGCACAGATTGGCATTTGTTTCCTGCGAATCCGACTTCTGGGCCCCTTGGGCCACATACACCTTACCCGCAAATGCACCTTTCGACTCACCATCAAGCACATATTTATAAAGTATGTCGCTCTTGCACATACATGCTTCATGAGACACGAGCAGGTTGTTGTCAACATGTTGCGCTCCATCACCAATCACAAGACCTGAAATTTTTGCATCGGCACCCTCACCCAGAAGCTGTGCGGTAATGCTGTGGCGTGTAATGCCGTTGTTCAGCGTCACATCGGCATATGCAAGTCTGCTATGCCCATCCTGCACAATATTGGTAGTTCTGAAAAGATTGTTGTCTTCATTGGTCTCCTCTATGGCACACAACTGCAATCCGGCATCTTTGCCAAGATATATTTCCGAAACCGCAGTAGTGAGATGCCTGCTCCCTGCAAGCGAATGGTCACATAGCAAGACAGAAGCCTCTGCACCGTCCTCCAATATTATCATCATGCGCCGATTGGTCATCACAGGCATATCGCCTACAGTAAGATTGACCACCTGTATGTTTTGACTGACCTTACACCCACCAGACACGTAGATAACGACACCATTCTGTGCCAGAAGAGTATTCAGAGATATGATTCCGTCTGGGCTGAGTTTGTTGTAATGTTTCTTGAACTTTTCCGGATACAACTCCGCAAAATCCACAAGCGACCCGACAAACAGTCCGTCAATGTCTGGCATGTCCTTTCTGCGTGCTTCTATACAGTCATTATACACGTAATACAGCACACTGTCCAGATCAGGAACACTGCACCGATATGCCGCCCGCAGGTCTGGAACCATCTTCCTGCGCTTGACGTTAAGGCCATAATCTGCTTCAAATGCCTTCTGCACGTCAGTATATTTGAATCTCTCGTCCTTCAAACTGGGCAGCCCGTTTTTTTGCAGAGCAGCCAATGCACCAGCTCTATGACTGTTAATCAAAGCATGGCTTCCTTGGTCTATAATGTCCTCATACTGCAAGTAGAGGTCTATGTATTGTCTTTCACTGTTCACTGCAAGATGTTTTCTGTTCCAAGCGGTAGCCTGCATCGTTATGCTGGCTTGCACATACGTTTTCGTACAAGCAACATGGCCGACCGTCCGCTCTCCTGTTATTCGCCCATTTCTTCCTTTATCCAATCAAAGCCTTGTTGCTCTATTTTATATGCCAACTCTGGCCCAGCAGTCTTTACTATACGTCCGTTCATCATCACATGAACGACATCGGGTTTCAGATAATCCAGCATCCGCTGATAATGCGTAATACAGATTGCACTGGTTTGTGGTGTGCGAAGCTTGTTAAACCCATCGGCCACTATTCTCAATGCATCAACATCAAGGCCAGAGTCTGTTTCATCAAGAATAGTCAGTGTTGGTTCGAGCATAGCCATTTGGAAGATTTCGTTACGTTTTTTCTCTCCGCCACTGAAGCCCTCATTGACACTGCGTCGTGTCAAGCCGGCATCAAGCTCCACCAATGCACGTTTTTCCTTTACCAGCTTCAGAAAATCTGCGCCGTTTATAGGGGGCAAACCCTGATATTTGCGTTTGGCGTTAACCGCCGCCCGCATGAAGTTGTTCATGCTGACACCGGGTATTTCCACTGGAGCCTGAAAAGACATAAACAGTCCCTCATGACTGCGATCTTCTGCTGGCATAGAGAGAAGATCCTTGCCATTGAATACAATCTCGCCACTTGTCACCGTATACATGGGGTTACCAACCAACACGTTGCTCAGCGTGCTTTTGCCTGAGCCGTTGGGTCCCATCAAGGCGTGCACCTCACCAGCCTCTACCGTAAGGTTTACTCCTTTCAATATTTCTTTTCCCTCTACCGAGGCATATATATTTCTTACTTCAAGCATTGTTTCCTACAATTATATTATCTTCTTCTTTCACCCTACCGAGCCTTCAAGCGACACCGACAGAAGTTTCTGCGCCTCCACAGCAAATTCCATAGGTAGTTTGTTCAAGACATCCTTGGCATAACCGTTGACAATCAGTCCTACCGCTTCTTCCATGGGAATTCCCCGCTGGTTGCAATAAAAAAGCTGCTCCTCCGAGATCTTGGAAGTAGTGGCCTCGTGCTCTACTATGCTTGTGTCATTGTTGACATCAATATATGGGAATGTATGTGCGCCACATGTGTCACTCAACAGCAAAGAGTCACAACTTGAATAGTTGCGTGCTCCATGGGCTTTACTGCCCATCTTCACCAGCCCGCGATAAGAGTTCTGGCTATGGCCGGCAGAGATGCCCTTGCTTACGATGGTGCTTTTAGTGTTTTTGCCCACGTGTATCATCTTTGTTCCTGTGTCGGCCTCCTGATAGTTATTGGTCACCGCAACAGAATAGAATTCCGCCACAGAGTTGTCTCCCTGCAAAACACAGCTGGGGTATTTCCAAGTGATAGCCGACCCCGTCTCAACCTGAGTCCACGACAGTTTGCTATTCTCTCCCCTGAGATGGCCACGCTTCGTAACAAGATTATACACGCCGCCGTTGCCATTCCTGTCGCCAGGATACCAGTTCTGCACAGTGGAATACTTCACCTCGGCATTCTTGTTGACAACAATCTCTACTATTGCGGCATGCAACTGGTTCTCATCACGCATCGGCGCTGTGCAACCTTCCAGATAAGACACATAGCCTCCGTCGTCGCAAACAATCAGCGTACGCTCAAACTGTCCGGTATTGACCGCATTTATTCTGAAATACGTTGACAGTTCCATAGGACATCTCACGCCTTTAGGGATATAGACAAAAGACCCATCACTGAACACTGCACTGTTGAGGGCCGCATAGAAATTGTCTCTGTAAGGCACAACACTGCCCAGATGTTGCTTTACGAGTTCCGGATACTGCTTCACGGCCTCTGATATCGAGCAAAATATAATGCCTTTCTCCGCCAGCTTTTCCTTAAAGGTAGTCTTTACAGACACCGAGTCCATCACGGCATCTATAGCAACACCGGCAAGAGCCGCACGCTCTTGAAGCGGAATGCCGAGTTTATCAAAAGTCTTCTCAAGTTCAGGGTCAATCTCTGCAGACTTCCCACTATCAGACTTTCCACGGGGGTCGGCATAATAAGATATTGCCTGATAGTCAATCTGAGGAAGTTTGACATGCCCCCATGTGGGCTGCTCAAGCGTCAGCCAATATCTGAAAGCCTTCAGTCTGAAATCAAGCAACCACTGTGGCTCACCCTTTTTGCTCGAAATAAGGCGAACCACATCTTCATCAAGACCTTTCTCTATTATATCGGTTTCGACATCGGTTGTAAAACCATATTCATAGTCTTTGCCTGCAACTTCCTTTATAAAACTATTTTCACCGTTTTGTTGCATCTTTTTCGCCCTTGTGACCTCTATTGAACTTTATAATCACAGTCTTATCCTTCAGTTTTCCGCTCTCCTCGGCAACGGTGCTTTTTCCAAGCACGATGTTGCCCATAGCCGCTACATAGGGATAGAGCTGCGAACTGTTCTTTTTCTGCTCAGATATAATGCCAACATACGACATCGCACTGAACACGAAACTAATCAATATCAGAAACTTTACCGCACCAAGCACCATGCCGAGCAATGAGTTGAGCGGGCCGACAAGCCCTCCTTTAACAGCCTTGGTCAGAACATTGGCACCTATGCCGGCAAACACCGGCATTAGCACCCATATCAACACAAAGGCCAACACGCAGCCTGCATACGATGCTATGCTGCCCGACCCTAAAGCGGGAGCGAAGTACTCGCCGAGTGTCTTATAAAACAACACAGCGACAATCAAGCCCACAATGAGTCCGCAAGTGGAGAACACCTCTTTTATAAAGCCTGATTTCCAGCCTCTCCAGGCGCCCCACAACAATATCAGTACTATAATGATATCTACTGACGACATAGGCAACTGTACTACAATTTCTGTTTTATCTCAACCTCTTGGTAAGTCTCGATTATATCACCCTCACGCAAATCATTGCAGTTGGTCAGTGATATACCGCATTCAAAGTTGGTGCTGACTTCCTTCACATCGTCCTTGAAACGCTTCAAGGCATTTATTTCACCAGTAAACACCACAATGCCATCGCGGATTACGCGAGCCTTGTTGGTTCGCGACACCTTGCCGTCAATAACATAAGCACCGGCGACAAGACCGACCTTGCTGATACGGTATACTTGGCGTACCTCTAACTGAGCGGTCTCCTCTTCTTTCACAATAGGCTTGAGCAATCCTTCCATTGCCTCCTTAACCTCCTCTATGGCATCATAGATTACTGAATAGAGGCGGATGTCAACACCCTGTTTGTCAGCCTCCAGACGCGCGCCCTTGCTCGGACGCACCTGAAATCCTATAATAATGGCTTTGGAAGCCGCTGCCAAGACTATATCGTTCTCTGAAATCTGTCCAACGGCCTTGTGGATAACATTAACCTTTATCTTATCGGTAGACAACTTAATGAGTGAGTCCGACAAAGCCTCAACCGAACCGTCCACATCACCCTTTACGATGATGTTGAGTTCCTCTACGCCACCCATTGCGATGCGGGCACCAATTTCTTCCAGTCCGATGCGGTGTTGGGTGCGTATGCCCTGCTCACGTTGCAACTGCAGACGCTTGTTGGCAATTTCACGCGCTTCTTGCTCAGTGTCCATCACATGGAAAGTGTCACCAGCCTGTGGCGCACCGTTAAGTCCGAGCAATGTGGCGGCACGCGAAGGCCCCACACTCTTTATCTTGCGTCCACGCTCATCGGTGAGGTCTTTAACACGGCCGTAGCAGGTGCCGGCAATCACATTGTCGCCAATCTTCAGAGTTCCGTTGCTCACAAGGATGGTTGCCACATAACCCCTGCCCTTGTCAAGCGAGGATTCAATGATGGTGCCAGTTGCCTTGCGGTTGGGATTAGCCTTGAGCTCAAGCATGTCTGCCTCAAGCAGCACTTTCTCAAGCAAGTCATTGACACCGATGCCTTTCTTGGCCGAAATCTCCTGACACTGGTATTTACCTCCCCAGTCTTCAACAAGGAGATTCATGTTTGCCAGCGATTCCTTCACCTTGTCAGGGTTGGCCCCTGGCTTGTCTATCTTGTTGATAGCAAATACCATCGGGACTCCTGCCGCCTGTGCATGGGCTATAGCCTCCTTGGTCTGGGGCATAACGTCATCATCGGCCGCTATAATAATAATGGCGATGTCTGTAACCTGCGCACCGCGTGCACGCATGGCAGTAAACGCCTCATGGCCCGGAGTGTCAAGAAATGTGATGCGACGCCCGTTTTCTAACTTTACATTGTAGGCACCAATATGCTGCGTGATGCCACCGGCCTCTCCAGCAATTACGTTACTCTTGCGCACCCAGTCAAGCAGCGAAGTCTTGCCATGGTCAACGTGACCCATCACCGTTACAATAGGATCACGTGGCTCAAGGTCTTCAATCTGGTCTTCTTCTTCCTGAACAGCCTCCGACACCGAAGCACTGACATATTCGGTCTTGAAACCAAATTCTTCTGCCACCATATTAATTGTTTCGGCATCCATGCGCTGATTGATGCTAATCATCATGCCGATGCTCATGCATGTACCGATAACCTTGGTCACGGGCACACCCATCATGCTTGCCAACTCATTGGCGGTAACAAACTCCGTAAGTTTCAGCGTCTTGCTCTCCGAAGCCTCTTCGTTGAGCTGCTGCTCCATCTTGTCACGAATCTGGTCGCGCTTCTCGCGGCGGTATTTCACACCACTGGCAAAGGCCTTCTTGTTCTGCAGGCGAGCCAGAGTCTTCTTAACCTCCTTTGCCACATCTTCATCAGACACGGCAGGCTTGACGGTTGGCGACACAAGGCCGCCTCCCGAAAATCTCTGGTTTTTATTGCCCTTGGCTCTTTGGTTCTTGCCGCCACCGTTGGATGGCTGGTTATTCGCAATGGCATTAGCCTCAGAGTTGATGTCAACTTTGTTGGGCTGTATACGATTGCGTTTCTTCTTGTTGGAAGAAGGCACGGCAAACTGCTGGCGTATCTTCTCGTCACGCTCTTTCTTGCGTTCTTCCTTGCTCTTCTTCTTGGGACGGGTAGTCTCGTTGATTGTTGAGAGGTCAATGGTGCCGAGCACTTTCGGCCCCTCTATTGTTTGTGTTCCTCCGGGTCTGAACACACCGTCTCCGCTTTTGCTGGCAGTCCCATTATCCACGGGTTGCGCCGTTGGTGCAGCAGGTGTAACTGTGACAGTATCTACAGTAGGCTGCACAGCTTCTTCCACTGCAACCGGTTTGGCTGGATGCTCAGGTTTGCTACTTTCCACAATCTTCTCCGTTTTTACGGCAGCCGGTTCTGATACTGCAGCATCATCTTCTTTCTTTTCCGCAGAAACGGTGGTCGTGGCAACCGGCTTTGGGGTTTCCACGGGGGCAGGCTTGACGTCTGCTTTAGGTTTCAGGTTGTCCAGATCAACCTTGCCCACAGTCTTGATATGCGGCTGTTCGGGCAGCACGGTTTTTATTTCCTTCACACCAGCCCTGCTTTGAGCCTTCTTTCCAGACGCCCTCTTAGTGCTGATGTCTTCGGCTTCCTTCTTTTGGGTCTTGTCATTGCCAAACTCTTTCTTCACAATGTCATATTGTTCTTGGGTTATTTTGGCATTCAGGTCAGCCTCTACACTGTACCCTTTCTTCTCCAGCAAGTCCACTACGGTTTGCAGGCCGATATTAAATTCCTTTAAAACTTTATTTAATCTTACGCTCATCAATTACTCTATAATAAAATGGTTTATGGGGTTGTCTAATTTTCCGGGGAGGCGCACAGACACGTCACAGGGCAGAGCCGCCACTATTCCTGTTCAAACTCCTCCTTGAGTACTTTGATAACGTCTTCCACGGTGTTAACCTCCAAATCTGCCTGGTCTGCAACTTCTTCGCTCGAAGCTGCCAATATCTGGCGAGCTGTCTGGTAACCGGCAGACTTGAGGGCATCAACAACCCATGAGTCTATCTCGTCCTTAAACTCATCGAGGTAAATATCGTCTATCTGAGGTTCGTTTTCATCTGCCTCTCTGAACACATCTATGGTATAGCCTGTTATCATGCCAGCCAATTTGATATTCAGGCCGTTCCGGCCTATGGCCAAAGACACCTCCTTGGGCTTGAGATACACCTGTGCGGTCTTATTCTCCTCGTCAATAACTATGTTTGACACAGTCGCGGGACTAAGGGCGCGCTGCATGAACAGGCTGATGTTTGTTGTATAGTTAATCACGTCAAGGTTCTCATTGTGCAGTTCACGCACAATGCCGTGCACCCTGCGACCTTTCACACCGACACACGCACCCACTGGGTCAATGCGGTCGTCATAACTCTCCACGGCAATTTTGGCTCTCTCGCCAGGAATGCGGGCAATCTTCTTGATAGTAATGAGGCCGTCATTGATTTCAGGCACTTCGGCCTCAAGCAGTCTCTGCAGAAATTCCGGTGCCGTACGGCTCAGATAAATCTTGGGATTGTTGTTGGCATTGTCTACACGGTTTACAACAGCCCTGACAATGTCACCTTTATGGAAGAAGTCACCCGGAATCTGCTGATTTTTCGGGAGGAGCAGTTCGTTGCCCTCATCATCTACCAGAAGCATCTCGTTCTTCCATATCTGATAGACTTCTGCACTGATTACCTCGCCCACACGGTCTTTGTACTTGTTGTACAGAGCATCATGTTCAAGCTCAAGTATCTTGCCGGCCAAAGTCTGGCGCAGGTTGAGGATGGCACGGCGTCCGAACTTCATAAAGTCTATACGTTCGCTCACGTCTTCGCCAATCTCATAGTCATCGGCTATCTTGCGCGCTTCGCTAAGCGAAATTTCTCGGTTAGTATCTGTCACTTCATCGTCAGCCACAACCACACGATTGCGATATATCTCACAGTCGCCCTTGGCGGGATTTACGATGACATCGTAGTTATCATCAGAGCCGAACATCTTGGCTATCACACTACGGAAGCTCTCTTCCAGCACGCTCACCATTGTGGCAGCGTCAATGCTTTTCGTTTCCTTAAACTCTGCAAAAGTGTCAATCAGACTTGCTGTGTCTATGTTTTTCTTTGCCATTGTAATATATTGTTTTTTTGTTTTCAGATTGTCTGGCAGCTCATGCCGGCGGTTATCTTTGCCCCAGCCAACACCGACTGCCATTACGCATTTCAGAACTTTATAACAGTTCTCACCTCCTTGAGTTCGTCAAAGGCGAGTGGAGTATCCACACCGACCACTTTGGGCCGCTTTGCTCCTTCCGGTCTGATTTTTGTCATGACAACAAGCACTATGCCGCTGTCGTCTACCGACTTCAGCGTGCCGACCACCTTTTTACCACCAGTCAGCAAAGCCTCAACCTCCGTGCCGATGTTGTTGTCATACTGTTGGCGCACCTTGAACGGCTGCCCGATGCCGGCACTTCCCACTTCAAGCTCATAGTCTTCAACTTCCCTGTCAAGATTTGCTTCAATGAACTTGCTCAGTTCCACACAGTCTTCAATCCACACACCCTCTTTATGGTCTATCTCAACCACAATGCGGTCGTCGTCCGAAACTGTCAAATCGGTAAGGAAATATTCCTTGCCGTCAAGCCACTGGTCTACAAGGCTCCTAACCTTCTCTTTTCCTATCATTCTTTAATCACAAAAATTGTTTAACTCAAAGATATGTAAACTCTCAGTTTTCAAAAAGGATTTTATATTAAGAGAAAGTGAGAAGCCCCAGTCGGAACCCCTCACTCACTCAGTGTTTTGCAAAATTACAACAATATTTCCAATCCACCCAAACTATACGGTTTTTTTTGCTTTAGGCACAATAAAAGCCCTGCAACTACCTGCATCTGCAAGTCAGTCTCTAAGGCTGTACAGCAACAACACAACATTTGCATCACCAATATTCTCGTTTAGTCTTTCCGCAGCCTTCGCCGCAACTTCTGACTTTGCTTTCTTACTGGCAGACAGAAATTCATCAACATACATATACGACACATAATAAGAATCTGCAACCGCATAAACGAAAGTGTTCAACTTGTCAACTTCCCTGTTGCCAAAAAAGTGAACTTCACGAACCCTCCCTGTTCTGCCGAACACCACAGACGCGTTATCGCATTATAGTCAAGCGTAATGAGGGCATTGCCATTTTCCATATATAAAGCACTGATGTCAATTATCTTGCCCGATGTTCTCATTTTCGCCGATGACCCGCCCCACTCTTTAACATTCTTTTTTGTTGGCAGATTCTCTGACTCTATAAACAATGTGTCAGAGCAGATTCCCCCACCGTTAAGTCTGTATGCCAACGGCGTAAACCGCTCGTAGAAATACAACACGGAATCCGAGCGAAACAAGTCCATGCAACAGCCTTGAGAAACCTTACACTCACCCCTCGCCACAGGCTTGCATACCGTTTTCAGTTCCTCTCTAACAGCATTGTAATAAGCAAGCTTGCCATCATAGCTTTTGCCGTCATAAAACGAAGTAATCCAAAATTCGTTTTCATTAACCACTCCAAGTCCGCAGAAATTTGTTCCGACATTGATTTTTCTCTTGAACTTGAAGTCTGGTCTGCTATACTCATACACAGCCCCCTTTGCCGCATCCGCAACGAAGACGTTACCTTCCGCATCCACATCAAAAGACATCGGCTGAATATATTCACCAACCCCATGATCCAAAGCCTTCACCCGCCCCGTTTCGTTTCCGTCACTGCCAAAAGCCATAATTAGCCCCTGCTCCCTGTCAAACAGATAAAATTCGCCATTACGATACTTCATCTGACAGACAGAACCAATACGGTCTATACCTTTATAATTCAGAGCTATACAAGAGACCAACTCAATCTTCGGAGCGTCCTGCGGCAAGTTGTCTAATGCTATCTTATCAACATTGAGTAACGAGTTACTCACACACGAAACAAAGAGTAAACAAAACAAGGAAATCCACAACAAACAACGTTTCATAAAAAAAAGATATAAAATGCAACATCTCGTCTAATTCACCAAAAAGAATCATTAGACAAATACAAGCTCCATTTTCAGTACTACTTAGGAATCTTTAACGTATATTTCATCGTGCGTGGCGAACAATCATCAAATGCCTTATAAAAAGCAACAGGCAATAAGAAGCAACAAAAAAGACGTCATTTAAGACCTAATGACCGTTTTGAGTCTCTGACCACCTCATTGCAGCATGGCTTGCCAGCCGAGATAGCGGCACGCCGTCAGCAATATGAATATTATCGTGACAAGCTGCTCGATTTCAAGAGAAAGACAGCATAACAATTAAAAATAAGATAAGGATGGAGTCATTAGACACATTGTACAAAAAGTGGAAAAGTATACAGCCACTCAACGAACGCAAGCAATATTTGCTGAGCCAAAGGTTTACTGTAGAATACAACTACAACAGTAATCACATCGAAGGGAATACACTGACTTATGGTCAGACAGAGCTTTTGTTGTTGTTTGGCAAGGTGAGCGGTGAAGGCGATTTAAAGGACTTTGTAGACATGAAAGCCAGCCAAGTAGGCTTGAAGATGATGGAAGAAGAAGCTGGAGCATTGAATGAACCTCTAACACAAAACTTCATTCATCAGCTCCATAAAACCATCATCCGTGAAGACTACACCGTATACCGTCAGCTGCCAGGTGGTCAGCAAACAAGCCACACCATACATGCCGGAATGTACAAGACGCGTCCCAACAGCGTGAAGACGCGCTATGGCGATATTTTCGAATATGCATCACCAGAGGAGACACCTGCATTGATGACCGACCTTGTGGATTGGTACAATGAATCCGAGGCATCAGGTAAGTACACGCCAGTAGAACTTGCAGCATTGTTTCACTACCGCTATATACGCATCCACCCCTTTGAGGACGGCAACGGACGAATAGCCAGACTCATGGTAAACTACATTCTTGTCCGCCACGGTTGGCCGATGATTGTTGTGCGCAACCGTATTAAAAATGAATATATCAATACCCTTCACCAATCAGACGTAGAAGTAGGCCCAACCCCATCAGCTGGTGCACATGCTACACTAATACAGATACGCCATTTCTTTAAATACTTCTCGGCACTTGTGGCTGACGAATTAAAGTATGACATAGACTTTGCCGAAGAACAATCACCCAATGTTTGGTGGTATGATGGTCAGCGCATCGCATTTCGCAGCAAGACAACAGCCATACTCCTGAAAGCCATGCAAGCAAATCCGGGCATAACCATAGAAGGATTGAGCAAAGAAGCCGGCATTGTAACCGCTGCTGTGAAGAAACAGCTGCAACAAATGATAAATAAAGGCTACATACAGCGAAAAGAAAAAGATGGAAGCTGGTATGTTTTTGCCACATCGTCCATGTAAACGTGATTTTAATATATAATAACATATAATTAAGACCTAACATGTCAGAAAACTACGACATACTATCCGAGAATAACCAAAGTACGGTGGTGTCACACTACGAACGCGGCTCAGTGGAAAGTATTAGGGGAAAAGTAATAATTTTTATTTGAGAGTTAGAAATAGTATGTTAAAAAAAGCATTAAAAGGCAATAAGAAGCAACAAAAAAAGATGCCATTTAAGACCTAATGACCGTTTGGGGTTATTGAGCAAGCCTCTTCTTGCCGCAATCACACGGTTTCTTGCTATGGCAACGCTACCTGATTGTTGCAGCAAGCCTTCTGACATGACAATTTCGGCGGAAAACGATATCCGTTTCGGCCGGTTGGCTTGTCCGTTTCGGCCGAAATGCAATCAAATTTCGGCCGAAACAAGTTGGGCGAGTCGTGTCATCTGATTAAAAAAGCGTTTTTTTTCTTGCCCGTTTCATCTTTTTTACGAATATTGCACTTATAACTAAAATAACCGCACTACACAATATGAAAAGACACATGCTCACTCTGGCACTATGCCTGCTGGCTGTTTACGCCAATGCCCAAACAGCAAAAAACAAGATAAAATCCATTGACATAACCATAGAGACGCCTACCGCTGGAATGACGCAGCAAGACGGCGAGCAAATCAAGTTACAGTCTGTCAAGACCGAATATGGCGACCTCGTCTCCATGGGACTGGTAACATTACTCGAAGCGGAGTGGATGGGCGAATTTGACCGCACCAATGAAGAATACCCCAAGTTCAAGCCTGGCTTCACATACGACTGCACCCTCAGTTTGATAATCAACACCGAGGGCAAGTACATCTGCAACCACATAGTGCAGAAAGACGGCTATACGGTAAACAACAACCTCGTAAAAAGCACCGTCAACGGCAAGCAGTCACTCACCATGGACTGCACCCCCTACTGCCCCAAAGTGAAGTTCTACTACACCGTGCCTGGCGAGAAAAGCAAGGAAGGCTTCAAGGAAGCCAAACAGACCTTTGATGACGAACGAACCGAATGCCGCCACACATCCAGAGCTATAACAACAGAACAGGCCGACAAAGAGTGGGTTGGCAAACAAGCCCTCGATGTTGTGATATTCAACAAGGCCAACAAGCCCGAGGGTGGCTATGAGTCCTCTGCAGTTGCATCATACGGTGAAATGTTTCCTGGCCAGAAGTCAGTGTTCATCACAAAACTGATTTTAGACCTCGACCCAGAAGACTGCTACGGCGACCGCGATGCTGCGGATTATTTTGCGAGCGCGCTGACAAACACCATCTCGGGCCCCTACAACCTCAAAGAAGTGTGGCTGAGCGACAAGATAAATGCCCTGGACTTTGTCAAGGCACTCAACAACAGCATCAAAGACCCTCTCTTCCCTACCGCACGCGAATACTGCACCAACTCAATCATGTTCTACTCCGCCGAAGCAACCCTTTGCGTGCCTGAGAACCAGATTGGCCCCATCAGAGCCTTGCTTGCCAAGGACCCCACCGAACCTGTCTACACCATACGAACATATAAGGGTGACGTTTACACCGCGCAGAAAGCAGGGCTCTCTGCCACCAGCGAATGGTGCACCAAACACCAGTTTACAGTCGTCATGGAAGCCGCCGACCGCATAGCTCGTTATGCCACCTGCTCCACTCCGCAGAGCTGGTACTACTCGTGCGCCATCTGTGGCAAGTGCGAACACAACCCCAATCACACAGTCACTGACAAATTCATACCTGGCGGCCATGATTACTCCCTTGACCTCGCCACCGACGAAGCATATCTGGGAGTCAACGCCTCCGGCAATCACGTCTACAGCAAGAGCTGCGGGTGGTGCAAGCACTCTGGCAAATATAACAATGCCCATATAAGCCGCGGTGAATGGAAGGCCTCTGGTGTGGAAGGAACATACGAGGATTACTGTAAGCGCATGAAAGAAACCTACGAACTCATGACCGCTCAGGGACTCATGGAGTCGCTCCCCCAAGCCGGCAATTTTGCCCTGCCGCTGAGAACCACGGCCAAGACCTCTTCACCCCAGATGCAGAGTGATGCAAATCAGGCACTCAACGACAACATTGCCGATACCACGCTGCTGGGCAACGACTACACACGCCCACTGACGCAAGAGTATCTCAAGTCTATTGCCGTAAGACTGGCAGAAAACCTCATAGGCAGCAACGTTAAACAAAGCGACATAAACTCGTTTGCCGTGATAAACGGAGGGGCGGCCACTCCCACACGACAGGAACTCGCCACCGTAATATACCGCACACTGCGCTACGTAGAGAAACACTCAAAATACACATACACCGACTATACTTCGCGCCTTTCTAAATACACCGACAACAGCCAGATAAAGGACTGGGCAAGAGAACCTATGGCATTTATGGAAGCTCTCGAACTTATTGACCCTGTCACACCCACAACACTGGCTCCCGACCAGCCGTGTACCATAGAGCAGGCTCTGTCGCTGGCCGAACGAAGCACTCTCGCACACCGCATAGGGTGGTATCAGGCTGTCAGCTTAGAAAGTAGCAAAAGCGGCTTTATAAGTGTTGGCTCTGGCAAAAACTTCTATTACCTAATGCCAGCAGACGGCACAGACACAGGCCGAAGCCTCGCCATAAGCGACAGAGTGTGGATCAGAAGGCCACAGTTGGGCAACAGCGGCTGGCTGCCCAGCGTTGATTCGTACAGCGGACAAACTCTCTACCTCAAAGAAGAATGGTATAACCCCATACGCTGGAGAGCAGGCAAGATAAGTCCCGACACGGAACTTAGCAGAAGTACTGACCGGATAGAAGCTATCAGCAGTGCCGTCAATGCCCCCAGTTCCACAAAAACCACCAGCAAGGCGGCAACAGTTGCTGACAAAGCGAAAAAGGGCATCAACAAAATCAAGAAAGGCCTCGGCGGACTGCTTAAAAACCTATAGGACGCACGCTTTGGCGAACAGAAGATGAAGGCTTCTTTATCGGCAAAACTTAAAGAACTGTCACGCCACCACGGCTCAATGCCGCTCAAGAACATTAATGCGGCTACATGCGCTGCAGCTGTTATGCTCGGCCTTAGTGTGCAGGACTTTGACTCAAAATGGAGTACAGCCGAAGTTGCAGTCTGCACCTCTGTTTGCGCGGCATGTGCAGTCAGTGCTGCATGCATCATTTGTGGCAGACGGAAAGCAAGTTTCGACAACGCCGACCTGCTTGTCGGGCTGTGGACTCTGTATCTCTGCCTAAACACAGTCGGCTCGGATTTTCCTTGCTCCACCACATTTCTGAAAAGCATCTGGCCTTGCCTGCTGTATTTCAGTGTTAAGCCAATCTTCAACCGCCACAAGCTGAATGAGGAAACTTTTATTCTGCTGCTTGTAGTATCGGGATTATGCGAAGCCCTTTACGGCTACAGTCAGCTCTTTACCGGAAGTCGGCATCACATGTATGCCGTCACGGTCTTTATGATGGCGAAAAATGGCCCGCTATTATTCCCTGAAACGACAATCAACATCTGCTCTCCTAAAAAACAAAACCCCATAAGTTCTAACGACCGAATTGGGATAAACGATTTACGACTCTATGTATGCCAATGTACATAGAGTCGTAAATATTTTTACGTCAGTCTCATGTCGGGACGTGACCAACGTTTGATAATCATGGTTATTTGCAGCCGTAGCAGCCGGGCTTAAGTTGTTTGAAGAAGTCGTTGCCTTTGTCATCTACAAGAATGAATGCGGGGAAGTTCTCCACTTCAATTTTCCAGATGGCCTCCATACCAAGCTCCGGATATTCCACACACTCAATGGACTTGATATTGTTTTGTGCAAGAATGGCGGCTGGTCCACCAATAGAACCAAGATAGAAGCCTCCATGTGCCTTGCAGGCGTTGGTCACATCAAGCGAGCGGTTGCCCTTGGCAAGCATTATGAGACTGCCGCCGTGTGACTGGAACTCATCTACATAGGGGTCCATGCGCCCTGCCGTGGTGGGACCCATTGAGCCACAAGCCATGCCCTTTGGGGTCTTGGCAGGGCCTGCATAATAGATGGGGTGGTTCTTGAGGTAGTCGGGCATCTCTTCGCCAGCATCCAGACGGGCTTTTATCTTTGCGTGGGCAATGTCGCGTCCTACTATGATGGTGCCATTCAGAGACAAGCGTGTTCCGATGGGGTATTTGGTAAGAATGCCACACACGTCACGCATGGGCTGGTTGAGGTCGATCTTCACAGCATCGCCCTCGCCTGCACTGCGGAGTTCAGCGGGAATGAGTTCATAGGGTTTGTCGTCGAGTTTTTCAATCCAGATGCCATCTTTGTTGATTTTGCACTTGATGTTGCGGTCAGCCGAGCAACTAACGCCCAGACCTATGGGGCATGATGCCCCGTGGCGCGGCAGTCGCACCACACGCACATCGTGAGCCAGATACTTGCCGCCGAACTGTGCACCCAGTCCTATGTTCCACGCTTCGTGAAGAAGAGTCTTCTCAAGTTCTACATCACGGAATGCCCTACCGGTTTCGTCACCTGTGGTGGGCAGAGAATCATAATAATGAGTAGAAGCGAGCTTCACTGTAAGCAAGTTTCTCTCGGCACTGGTACCGCCTATAACTATGGCTATGTGGTAAGGCGGGCAGGCTGCGGTACCCAGACTCTTCATCTTCTCTACAAGGAAGGGAACAAGAGTGCCGGGGTTCTGAATGCGAGCTTTAGTCTCTTGATAAAGGTATGTCTTGTTGGCAGAGCCACCACCCTTTGTTACGCAGAGAAATCTGTACTCCATGCCCTCTGTGGCCTCTATGCCGATTTGGGCAGGCAGATTGCATCTGGTGTTTACTTCGTTGTACATGTCAAGAGGGGCATTCTGCGAGTAGCGCAGGTTTTCCTCGGTATAGGTCTTATAGACACCGTGCGACAACGCCTCTTCATCGCAATAACCTGTCCACACCTGCTGTCCCTTTTCGCCGTGGATAATGGCGGTGCCAGTATCCTGACACAATGGCAGGCTGCCCTTGGCGGCCACCTCGGCATTGCGCAAGAATGTCAGGGCTACATATTTGTCGTTGTCAGAAGCCTCTGGGTCGGAGAGTATCTTGGCAACTTGCTCGTTGTGGCTGCGACGCAACATGAAACTTACGTCACGAAATGCTGCATTTGCCATTTTTGTCAGACCCTCGGCCTCAACTTTCAATATGGGATGCCCTTCAAATTCCCCCACCGAAACATAGTCTTTGGTAAGGAGGTAGTAATCTGTTGTGTCTGACCCCAGCTGAAACATTGGGGCATAGCGGAATTCGGGTGTTGTTGCCATAGTATTTCTTCTTTTGTCGTTTTACTTTAGATTTGTTTTTACTCTTGCAAAATTACACTTTTATATTCAAACGTCTGCCTGTTAGGCAAATCTTTTATTATCTTTGTAAGCAAATTTAAGACACCCATCAAACAACGTTACACAAAACATACCAAACACAACAAAATGAAAGTTCTTCACTCATGTCTGCTGGCCATTGCCACACTGACCGCCACAACAGCAGTCGCATCACGTGGCAACCATCTGTCCACACAGGAAAGGTACTATGCAGATTACGTAAATCCCCTTATTGGCACCGACAACCACGGTCATGTGGCAGTGGGCGGAGGTGTGCCGTTCGGCATGGTAAACATCGGGCCGGTGGAAATGGGCGAAGGATGGGACTGGTGTTCGGGCTACAACTATCCAGACACCCAGATACTGGGATTCAGCCCTCTACACATCAGTGGCACTGGATGCAGCGACCTTGGCGACATTCTGGTAATGCCCGTGAGCGGCAATGTCAGCAAAGCCCGCGGTGATGCCAAAAGGCCAGAGTCTGGCCACTTCTCCACCTTCTCTCACAGCAAAGAGACGGCAAGGGCCGGTTATTACAGCGTAGTGCTTGACCGCTGGAACATTCTGGCAGAAATGACAGCCACAGAGCGTGTGGCATGGATGCGCTTCGGCTGGCCGAAAGACAATACTGACCAAAGGGTAATCATAGACTTACGCAACGCTATCGGTGACGTTGCCACTGATTGCGAAATCTACCAGATTGACAGCAACACCATTGCCGGCCATCGTACATCCACAGGTTGGTCGCCACGACACTCGGTGTACTTTGTGGCAGAGTTTTCAAGACCCATAGCCACGTGGAGGGTTTATGAAGACAACCGACTGCAACCGGGTACAGCCCTGCGAAGCACACGCGCATTTGGTGAAGCAACCCTTGCAGACAACGGGCAGAGCCAACTTACCATGAAGATGGCCATCTCGCAAGTCAGTGTGGCCAACGCAATATCCAACCTGCGGCACGAAAGCCACGGAGCTGACGCCTTTGACCAAGTAAAGGACTCCGCACAACAGGCATGGAACAAATGGCTCGGGCTGGTCGATGCCAATTTCTATGACAAGAAACACCGCACCATATTCTATACTGCTCTCTACCACATGATGTTGCAGCCCATAGTATGTTCTGACACCGACGGAAGCTATGTGGGTTCTGACGGCATTGTGCATAAAGACCCTGGCAGCAGGTGCTACACAATATGGAGCTGTTGGGACACTTACCGCACATATCACCCGCTGGCAACGCTCATCATGCCGCAACTGCAGAAAGACTGGAGCAATTCTTTGCTTAAAATAAACCGCGAACAGGGCTTCTTGCCCATCTGGCATCTTATGAACACCGAAACCTACACTATGGTGGGAATGTCATCTGTGCCTATTCTCGCCGACATGATTCTCAAAGGCTACGTGGACACAGACAAGCAGGAGGAGGCTTTCCTTGCCCTCAAAAACACCATGATGACCGACTATCGCGGGTTGGATGACATGAAGAGACTCGGATATGTGTCTGACAAATGGAGCCAAAGCGTCTCGCTCACCATGGAATATTGTCTCAACGATTGGTGTGTGGCGAAGGTGGCAGAGAAATTAGGCCACACACAAGACTACGACTACTTCATGAAACGAAGCCAAGGCTACAAAATAATCTACGACCGTCAGACAGGCTTCATGCGCTCGCTTAACGAGAAGGGAGAATTTCCACCTGCCAAGGGCTTCAAACCCAACATTCAGACACGCGACTACACAGAGGGCAACCCATGGCAATACTTGTGGCTCGTTCCACATGATGTTGAAGGACTCAAATCACTCATTGGCGACAACAAGACCTTTGCAGACCGACTTGACTCACTGTTTGAAGCCGATGAAGACCTCGGTGAAAACTATGCACTCGACATCGCCGGACTGATAGGACAATATGCCCACGGCAACGAACCGAGTCACCACATCGCATACCTCTACAACTATGCAGACAAGCAAGACAAAACAGCCGCGACCGTACGTAAGATAATGACAACTCTCTACAACGACACAAAAGACGGACTGGCGGGCAACGAAGACTGCGGACAAATGTCGGCATGGTTCGTCACCTCGGCAATGGGGATGTATCAGGTGGAGCCATGTGGCGGACGCTACCAGTTTGGCAGCCCTCTCGTCAACAAAGCATCGTTTAAAACAGCATCAGGAAAAACATTCACCATCCTGGCCCACAACAACTCTGACCAAAACATCTATATACGCAAGGTAAAGCTAAACGGCAAACCATATAAGAAGAACTATATCGACTTTGCCGACATACAAGCAGGAGGCGTGTTGGAGTTCTTTATGGGGAAATAGCCCTGCTCGCAAAAATAAACACATACAATACCACATGAACAACCTCAAAAACATCATCTTTGACCTGGGCGGAGTACTCATGAACTTTGACTTTGCCGGAGCTGGCGAGAAGTTCAGTCATCTGGGACTGCCCATATCACTACCCGACTCAGTAAATTCAAAACATCGCACACAAGAGGCCAAGCCCAACCGGGCTGACGAGGCCATCAACGCATATATCAACGGGTTCGTCAGCGAAGAACAGTTTGCTGCAGTTCTGCTGCCACACTGCAAGAAGCCAGGAGTGACCACCTCAGACATCGTTGACACGCTTTATTCGCTCGACGGCAGTTTCCCGGCACAACGCATCAACGCCCTTGTGAAACTGCGCACAAGATATAAGGTCTTTCTGCTCAGCAACATCAACCGTCACATGTGGACGCGTACCCAAGATATGCTACAACGACAAGGGTATAAGCCGCAAGACTGTTTTGACGACACATTTCTCAGCTTTGAGATGCTGATGGCAAAGCCCTCGCCCGACATCTTCGTCCAAATGATTTCCAAGACAGGACTTAATCCACAGGAAACAATCTATTTTGACGACCTCGTTGAAAACACAGAGGCTGGTGCTGCCTTGGGACTGCAAGCCCAACTTGTAGAATCAAACAGACTGGAGGACTGCCAGGCATACACTACCTTATTGAACAACATCTGAAAATTTCCATGAGAACACTACTTATATGCTTGGCCCTACTACTGTCAAGCGCAGCAGAAGCACACGTGGATTTTGACACGTATTTTGACGGGCGCACCCTGCGTATTGACTATACTTTTGCAGGAGACTCCGCAAGCCAGCAAATATTCCTTGACCATTGCTACAGCTTAGACCACTGGGCAGGAAGACGCGTCAACCTCGACAAGTTGTATCTTGAAGGCACAGCCGACATCACCATGCGAACCGTTGACACCGGAAAGATAATCTACCGCCACTCGTTTTCGACACACTTTCAAGATTGGACAGGCATCAAGCAAGCCACCGCGTTGCGATGTGCCTACGACCACGTGGTGACGGTGCCAATGCCACGCAACCCTACAGAGGTGGAAATAAATCTCTACGACTTCAGGCAGAAACCGGTTGCATCACTTGTTCACAAAGTGGACCCGAAAGACATTCTTATACGCAATCTGTCGGCCGGCACTATTAACCCGCCATCCAAATACATCCTACATTCTGGCGACAGCAAAGAGTGTATTGATGTGGCTATTCTGGCAGAAGGGTACGACAAAGACGAACTACAGAAGTTCTATGACGATGCAAAGAGATTTATAGACGCCCTGTTCAGCTACGAACCATTCAAGTCTAACGTAAACAAGTTCAACGTCATTGCCGTCGGAGCTGTCTCAGCGCAAAGTGGCATAAGCGAACCCGCCAAAGGCATCTGGAAGCAGACTGCCATAAACTCGTGCTTCAACTTTCTGTATATGGATCGCCTCCTCGGCGTGCCAAGCCTGCGTAAAGCCAACGACCTGCTTGCCGGCGTGGATTACGAACACATTCTCATTCTGGCCAACACCGACACCTATGGCGGCTGCGGAGTCTACAACAGCTACTGCATCACCGCTGCCCACAACGTCAATGCCATACCCGTCACCGTGCATGAGTTTGCGCATGAATTTGGTGGCTTGGGCGACGAATACTTCTATGATGACACCTACACACAATATTATTACCCCGACGTAGAACCATGGAACGAAAACCTCACCACCCTTGCCGACTTCAAACGGAAATGGGCAGACATGCTGCCTGCCGGTGCAACCATACCTGCAAAGCCAGAAGATGTTGCAAAACTCGACAAGAACGACGTAACAACCATTGGTGTCTATGAGGGTGGTGGTTATCAGAGCAAGGGCGTCTACCGCCCTGCTGTCAACTGCCGCATGCGAACCAACAGCGTACCAGATTTCTGCCCTGTTTGCAAGCGTGCTCTCAACCGCATGATTGACTACCATATAACAGAAACCGAACCGGCCACTCCGTCTCTATGACGAATGGGCCACAACAAAACATCTTTATCCATGAAGAGAATACCTCATATAATCTCCCTTGCATGCTGCCTTGCGCTAACCTCCACAACACACGGCCAGACAGCCACTGACACCGAAGCAACCTTTGAACTGGGACGTCAGATGGTGCAAAACAGACAGTTCAAAAAGGCCGCCGCCCTGCTGGACAGCATTGCCCAACTCAACATCTCACCTGACTATAAGGCAAAGTATCTGGCAATAAACGGAATACTGCAGCGCGACAGTCTGCACAACACACCTAAAGCCTTGGAATACTTCCAAAAAGCCGAATCACTATACGCCGACATTATGAAGCTGCGGCCGAAAGAGGTTGAAACAAGCGTGGTCTACGCCAGCATGGGACTCGGAGCGCAAGCCGACAGCCTCAAACAATATGCCACAGCCATCTCACACTACGAAAAAGCCATCGACTTCATCAGCCACCTGCTGTCAGAAGGAATCAGAGGGGCAAACATGAGCGATTTTGACCTGACCGTCATGCAATGCAGTTTTGAGCAAAGCCGTGCCATAGACTTCGGACACAACCACCAGTTTGAAGATGCCGAAGCAGCCTTTGAAGAACTGAAATACAACTACAGCCAGTTTGAATTGTCGCCAGACACCGAAATGCTGATGCAAGGTTGGCTGTTTGGCTGCATCTGCCGACAACAATACATACTGATGTACGAATATGACAAACAAGACATCACAAAGGCCCTTGAAGAGACTAAAGCTCTGCTTGAGAAACTGCTCCGAGGACTGTCAAGCGACAACACTGCCATAAGCGAAGGGCTGGCATACCAAATGCCCATGTTCCTTTATCACGCAGCCCGCATAAACCTTAAAGCCGGCAACCCCGAACAAGCCGTAAAATTATGCGGAAACGCAATGATGTGGAGTTCTGCCGATGACTGGAAACCCTCCATCACAAACATCAAGGGCGAAGCCCTCTTGTCACAGGGCAAAGAAGACGAGGCACGCCAATGCTGGGAGGAAGTGTTGAAACTCAACCCCCACTTCTATGACAACAAAAATTCAGGACTGGTCTTGAACAAAAAGTTTGGCAACAAATAAATACTCGCAATTCTTTGTATATTCACAATAAATTATTTCCTTTGCATTTTAATGTAGTGACTCTTTGATAGCACGAGACTAATTAACTTACAATATAAAATAACATGTACGGTAAAATGAAAGAACATCTCTGCAATACCATTGCTGAGATTAAAGAAGCAGGACTCTACAAGAACGAGCGTCTTATTGAGAGTCCACAACAGGCAGCCATTCAGGTTGCAGGTAAAGAAGTACTCAACTTCTGTGCAAACAACTACCTCGGCCTCTCAAACCACCCGCGTCTTATCAAGGCCGCAAAAAACATGATGGACAAGCGTGGCTTCGGCATGTCGTCTGTACGCTTCATCTGTGGCACAGCCGACATTCACAAGGAACTTGAAGCCAAGATTTCTGAATTTTTCAAAACAGAAGACACCATTCTCTATGCAGCGTGCTTCGATGCCAACGGCGGTGTGTTTGAGCCACTTCTTACTGACGAAGATGCTATCATCTCGGATTCACTCAACCATGCCTCAATCATTGACGGCGTTCGTCTGTGCAAGGCCAAACGCTATCGTTATGCCAATGCTGACATGGGAGAACTCGAAAAATGCCTTCAGGAGGCTCAGGCACAGCGTTTCCGCATTGTTGTTACCGATGGCGTGTTCTCAATGGACGGCAACGTTGCTCCGATGGACAAGATTTGCGACCTCGCAGAAAAATATGACGCCCTCGTAATGGTCGACGAAAGCCACTCTGCAGGTGTTGTAGGTGCTACGGGCCACGGCGTAAGCGAGTTTTTCAACACATACGGACGTGTGGACATCTACACTGGCACTCTGGGCAAGTCATTCGGTGGTGCAATGGGTGGATTTACCACTGGCCGCAAGGAAATCATCGACATTCTGCGTCAGCGCAGCCGTCCATACTTGTTCTCAAACTCTCTGGCACCCTCACTTGTAGGAGCTGGCATCGAAATGTTCAACATGCTGAAGGAAAGCAATTCCATACACGACAAGCTTGTTGAGAATGTCAACTACTTCCGCGACAAGATGATTGCTGCCGGATTTGACATCAAGCCTACACAGTCTGCCATCTGTGCAGTGATGCTCTACGACGCAAAACTGTCTCAGATCTTTGCCGCCAAGCTTCAAGAAGAAGGCATCTATGTTACAGGCT
Source organism: uncultured Prevotellaceae bacterium (assembly GCA_900557555.1). GTDB lineage: Bacteria > Bacteroidota > Bacteroidia > Bacteroidales > Bacteroidaceae > UBA6382. The sequence continues at coordinate 52,511 of USTH01000006.1, forward strand.
TCTACTACCCTGTAGTGCCAAAGGGACAGGCACGTATCCGTGTGCAAGTTTCGGCAGGACACGAGCGCGAACACCTCGACAAGTGCATTGCCGCCTTCACCAAGGTGGGCAAAGAACTCGGATGCATCAAGTAGCATAACACTATAATACGATGAGGCTGTGTCGTAATTAATGTTTACGGCGCAGCCTCTGTTTTTGAGCCTTGAGG
>USTH01000007.1 GCA_900557555.1 uncultured Prevotellaceae bacterium
TAAGTTAGCGGAATGACATTTGGTGCTGTCGTGGCGTTTCAAGATTGTTCTGAAATATAGTCGTGTGCGCCTGTTGTAAGAAGTAACAAAAAGACGCCATTTACGATCCAATGACCGGTTTGGGATAAACGAATGCTTAGTTACTGCTGCGATAATGTCGTAGTTTTTTCTGTGAGAGCCACAGTCTTTCAAAAAACGCATATTTTTGATTGTTATTGGCTTCCTTTTTGTAAAATAAAGCTTCAGTGTGGCTCTATATTTCTGTTTTTATTGAGCCATTTGCAAAATAGTGTGTAAATTTGCACTCGTTTTCAAATACGGCACGTTTGTTTTGAAAATCTATAGTTAATTTACTAAGCAACAATTATAATGGAATGGTTTCTGAAGCTGATACAAGACACAAGCAGCATTGGTCACATTGTGCTGCTATATGCCGTTGTCATAGCGGTGGGGTACAAACTCGGCAAGATTAAGTTTGGTGTAGTAACCTTGGGTTCTACCTTTGTGCTTTTTGCAGGCATACTGTTGGGGCATATCTACAATTATTTTGGTCTGAACAGTGACGAGGGTTATGCTGCCCCACAGGCTGTGCTAAACTTTGTGCAGGACTTCGGCCTGATACTGTTTGTCTATTGCATCGGACTTCAGGTTGGTCCCGGCTTTTTCTCGTCGTTTAAGAAGGGTGGTGTAAAACTTAATATATATTCGAGCATTATTGTGCTGTTGAATGTAGGTGTTATGTTCTTGCTCTATGCTCTTTTCTTCGACACTGACAACCAGAAAAACCTTCCCATGATGGTTGGTGTGCTGTGTGGTGCTGTGACCAACACTCCTGGTCTTGGTGCGGCTAATGAAACCCTAACCGAAGTGATGCATCACAATCCCGCATTGCAGAATGCTATGGGAACCGACCAGATTGCTTCGGCCTATGCCTGTGCGTATCCGCTTGGTGTGCTTGGCATGATTGGGGCAGTGATATTGCTGCGTTACATAATGAAAATAAAATTATGGCAAGAACAAGAGCAGATACGCCGAGAGGTGGAGGACAATCCTCATGCAAAGCCTTGCCGCATGACCATACGTATGCAAAACCACGCCTTGGCTGGCATGGAGTTGCGTAAGATTAGCGAATTCATGGGTCGCAATTTTGTGTGCTCGCGTATGGAGCACAAAGGTGTGGTAAGCACCCCCGTACATGACACGGTTCTTCAGGAAGACGACCTGCTCAATGTGGTGTGCGCTGAAGATGATGCCGATGCCATTGTGGCGTTCCTTGGAGTCAAGGAAGACAAAGACTGGGCAACCGATATTTCTCCGATTATTTCCAAGCGTGTGTTGGTGACCAAGCCTGATGTTGAGGGCAAGACTTTCGGACAGATGCACTTCAGCAGTCTCTACGGTGTTAATGTCACTCGTCTGACTCGTTCGGGCATGGATCTCTTTGCAGACCGCAATGTGCATATGCAGATTGGCGACCGCATACTTATGGTTGGTCCGGAAGACAGCGTGGCGCGTGCCGCTAATGCAGTTGGCAACTCGGTGAAGAAACTCAAGCACCCCAATATAGGCCCAATTTTCATAGGTATATTGCTCGGAGTGATATTAGGAAGTATTCCGTTTACGTTCAGCGGCATCCCTAACCCCGTGAAGCTCGGTTTGGCTGGCGGCCCTTTGATTGTTGCCATTCTGATAGGTGCCAAGGGCTATAAACTACATATAACCTCCTACACAACCACCAGCGTGAATCTCTTTGTCAGGGAGCTTGGATTGAACCTGTTCCTTGCCAGTGTCGGCATAAAGGCAGGAGCAAACTTCTGGAACACACTGGCCCAAGGCGATGGCATGAAGTATGTGTGGGTTGGTTTCTTGATTACAGTTATTCCGATATTTATAATGGGCATACTGTCAAGAATAAAGCTCAAGCTCAATTATTTCACAATGATGGGTTTTGTGGCAGGAACCTATACTGACCCCCCTCTCCTTGGTTTTGCCAACCAAGTGGCAGGAAACGACGCTCCGGCAGTAGGTTATTCCACCGTTTATCCTTTGGCAATGTTCTTGCGTATTCTGACAGCCCAACTTATAATACTTCTGTTCTGCTCGTAAGCAGACCGGCGAGAATGATTAAATCCAAGTCGGTCGTTAGGACTTATTGTATTTTGATTTTTGGGAGAGCAGATGCTGCTTATCTTTTTAGGGAAGAATAGCGGGCTATATTGAGCTAAAAAACAAGTACCGAGTGCTTAAAGAATAAAAGGCAATAAGAAGTAATAAAAATGATATCATATACGACCTAATGACCTATTTGGGACAAATGGCCGAACAGCCTCTTTGCAAGTGTTTGTGATGTCTTGCAAAGAGGCTGTTGCGTTTTCTTTCTTGTTCTACCTTGGGCTTTAATCTGGTCTTTTCCCGATGGAATAGCCAGCCTTTGGTTAATTTAGTGCGGTTGCTGTGTTCTCCCGACGGGCAATGATGCGTGCCGCCATTTTGAGCAGAGCAATTGTTTCTATCCTTGGGGATAGTTCAGGGAGTAAAGATTCATTCATAGGCATCGTTATTTGTTGTGATACAATAATATAACGTATAGCACTAAGAATTATTATTTTAGACGCAAAAAAATCTGCATAGTCTGAATGACTGTGCAGATTTTCGATACGAGAAGTAGGGATTATAGCATTGCCTTGATTTTAGCTTCAATGGTGCTGGCCGGTACTGCCCCGATGGACTTGTCTGTTACTTGGCCGTCTTTGATGAAAAAGATGGCAGGAATAGACATGACTCCGAATTTAACGGGAAGTTGTTCGTTTTCGTCAACATTGCATGCCCCTACTATTACTTGGCCATCGTATTGTTCGGCAAGAGCTTCGATGATTGGTCCCATCTTGCGGCATGGGCCACACCATTCGGCGTTGAAATCAATGACGATGGGTTTGCCTTGAGCCAGAAGTTGGCTGTAGTTGCTGTCTGTAATTTCTGTTACCATAGTATCATGATTTTTTAGCGTGAATTAATATGATGCAAAGTAAGCCATATTTTTTGAAACAGCCACGCTTATAATACTAAACATTTGTATCATTATTTTAAAAAGGCGAAAAACACAGCCAAGATGATGCATGTAAATGCCGCCACATGATTCCATTGCAAGTGTTCTCCCTTGAACATCATGGTGGCAAGGAAGATAAAGACAACAAGTGAGATGGTCTCTTGTATGATTTTAAGCTGCATGAGTGAAAACGGCCCGCCGTTATCTCTAAAACCTATTCTGTTGGCCGGCACTTGAAACGAGTATTCTGCCAATGCTATGCCCCATGAGAACAGAATGACTCCAATCAATGGCCAATGTGAAATCTTGCCTGTTTCCTGAAGTTTGAGATGACCGTACCAGGCCAAGGTCATAAATACGTTCGAGATGATGAGGAGCAATACGGTGTAGAGTGCAGACATATACTGATATTATATTGAAGATGGTTGGGGCAGGAGTTATATAAGCATGTCGTTGTCGCAAAACTTGAAGCCGCAGATGAAGTTTGATGCGGCCATTCGTTTCTTTCCTGCCAGTTGCAGTTCGGTGAGGCGCAAGAAGCCCCCTTTAAGTGCTATGTCAAGTTTTTTCTTGCCGTCACACACTATTGTGCCAGCAGGAAGTTCGTGACAGGCAACAACCTTCTTTGCCCCATAGATTTTGATGACTGTGTTTTGGTTGCCGGAGCGTAGGTTTGCCCATGCTCCAGGAGCAGGAGATAAGCCACGTATGAAGTTGTAGACCTCGTCAAGAGACTTTGAGAGGTCTATGCGACAGGTCTCTTTGAAAATTTTTGGTGCAGGGCGCAGAGGAGTGTCGGTGGTGGTAAAAGTGCTCTGAGGTGTGCTCTTCACTGTGCCGTTTATGATGCTGTCAACAGTCTTGACGGCGAGGTCACCGCTGAGAGACATTAGTGTGTCGTGAAGTTCTCCGAAGGTGCAGTCGTCGCTTATGTGTACCCTGACTTGGTCGATTATGTCACCGGTGTCAATGTCGTGCTGAAGGAAAAAAGTGGTAAGTCCGCTTTCGCTCTCGCCGTTGATGATAGCCCAGTTGATGGGAGCGGCTCCGCGGTATTGGGGCAGCAGGGAGGCATGAATGTTAAATGTGCCGAGACGTGGCATGGCCCATACCACTTCGGGTAGCATTCTGAAAGCTACGACAGCTTGCAGATCGGCATGGTACGATTTCAGCTTTTCAATGAATTCGGTGTCCTTTAGTTTATCTGGTTGCAGTACAGGCAGGTTCTTTGACAGGGCATATTCCTTGACTGGACTCGCCTGCAGGCTGTTTTGGTGACGTCCCATCGGCTTGTCGGGCATGGTTACGACCGCCACAACATTGTAGCCGCTTTCAACCAGCCTTCTGAGGGCCTCAACGGCGAAGTCGGGAGTTCCCATATATATGATGCGCAAATCTTTCTTGTCCATAGCTTATATTGGAGTGTAGATTAGTTTATTCTTCAGAGAAGTCTACGAGAGTCTGCCTGTAAGTCTCAAACAGTACGGTCTTGTGTATGATGCCAACAAAATGGTTGTCTTCGTCAACAACAGGCAATACGTCGGCACCAGATTTCTCGAAACAGTTCATGACGTAGGTCATTGGAGAGCCTATGGGCAGAATGTCTGGAGCCGGTAGCATGAGCTGCTCAGCAGTGAAAACATGATAGAGCTCCTGACGGAAGATGACCTTACGAATGTCTTTAAGGCTGATAAGGCCGTGAAGATTGTTACCTCCGTCAACCACAGGGAAGATATCTTCCTTATCCTTGGCAAAAATCATGACCATCTCGCCCAATGGCATAGAGGGGGGCACCTTGGTGCATTGGCGGTCTATGACGGAGTCAAGATTCATCAGTGTTAGAATGGCCTGGTCCTTATGGTGGGTAACGAGTTGGCCTTTCTTGGCAAGGCGCATAGAGTAGATACTATGGGGTTCAAAGATGCGGATGGTAATGTATGATGTTACGCTGATAAGCATCAGGGGTACCAGCAAGTCGTAGCCACCTGTGATTTCGGCAATTAAAAAGATGCTTGTAAGCGGTGCATGCATCACTGCCGCCATCACTGCCGCCATGCCTAACAGACAGCATATTGTAGGTGGTACTGGTGATGCCAGTTGGCTCGTGTTCCACAGAACGGCAAAGACAAAGCCCATAAGGCAGCCCAAAAACAGCGATGGAGCGAAAAGACCGCCACAGCCTCCGGCACTGGTTGTGACGGTGGTTGCCACAACCTTGAGAAATAGTATGCACCCAAGGATGATTAGCAGATGGGGGGTGCCGTAGAACGGTGAGTTGTTGAGCAGGTCATTGGCATTGCCGTTGAGCAGAGTGTGGATAGTGTTGTAGCCTTCGCCATAGAGTGCAGGAAAGAAAAATACCAAGACGCTTAACACCGTTCCGCCACAGGCCCACTTGAGCATCATGTTGTCAGACTTTCTGAATAGGGTCTCAATGGCATTCATCACCTTAGTGAAGTAAAGGGAGATAAGGCCGCAGCACACGCCCAGAAAAATTACTGGCAGAACATAGGAAATCTTGAATTGCTCATCAACATTGACGGTAAACATGGAGTCGAAGCCGCTGAGGGCAAAGGTCAGTATGGAGGCTGTAACACACGACACAATCAGAGGAACGAGATGAGCCATGGTGAGGTCTAACATAAGGACTTCAAGAGTAAACAGCAGTCCTGCAAATGGAGCCTTAAAGATGCCGGAGATAGCACCAGCCGCACCACAACCAATGAGCAACATGAGGGTCTTCTGGCTTACATGGAAGGTCTTGCCCAAAGTGGAACCGATGGCAGACCCCGTGAGCACTATTGGTGACTCTGCTCCTACCGAACCGCCAAAACCGATAGTGATGCTACTGGCAACAATGCTGGTCCAGCAGTTATGGTTACGTATTTTGCCCTTGCGCCGTGATATGGCAAAGAGAATCTTGGTCACTCCATGACCGATATCATCTCTCACAATATATTTGATGAACAGTGCGCAAAGCAGTACGCCGAGGGGCGGAGATATGAGGTAGAACCAGTTGAGATGTGTGATGTCAGGGCCATGGGTAACAAAATCCTGCATCAGCTCTATTAGGCTCTTTAGCACCATGGCGGCAACTGCGGTAAACACGCCGACCAGAAAACTTAAAAGTATTATAAGTTGCCTTTTGCTCAGTTTGGTGGCTATCCATACGATAAAATCGTGTGATAAAGTCTTTAGGAATGTGTGTGTCGTGGGGTGGGCCGTGGGGTGCTTCATGCTAATATTGTTATCGGATTATCTTGACTGTGCTGTCGCTGCCTATCCTTACGATTGACGAGGGATTGGCAGGTGTGCAATCATCTTGTCGATACTTCACCACATAGTCTACGGCATCAATGACTTCTCTGGAAATGTAGTGGAATGATTTGGGGGAGGGCTGTCCGCTGATGTTGGCAGAGGTCGACACGATAGGCTTGCGCAGATGAAAGCACAATTGGCTCGAAAACTCTTCACGGGAAAGTCTGAATGCAATACTGCCGTCTGCCGCCAGTAGATTGTGGGCGAGATTTTTGCCGTTGTCAAAAATTACGGTAATGGGACTGGTGGCGAGCTCTATGACGCTCCATGCCACTTCGGGAGTCTGCCCCACATGGTTCGCAATCATAGCCTCACTGTTGGCCAAGACTATAAGAGCCTTGGAGTCTGAGCGTTTCTTTATCTCGTAGACCCTGTTGACGGCCTCTGGATTAGTGGCGTCACACCCAATGCCCCAAATGGTGTCGGTGGGGTATAGTATGACTCCGCCTTCTCTGAGGGTTTTGACGGCTTGCGCCATGTCGTCTTTGTCGAAGTTGAAAAAGTGTTCTTTCTTAGTACTCATTTGTGAAATGGAACTTTATGCCCTTGAAGTCTTGTTGTGCCATCTGTAGCACATAGCCACTGTCGGCGAGAAACACATCGCGTCCGTCGCGGTCTTTGGCCATGTATTGATATTTACGGCGCTTGAAGTTCTCGAGTTCTGCCTCATCGTCGCTTTCAATCCAACATGCCTTGTAAAGGCTTATGGGTTCCCAGCGGCATTTGGCGTTATATTCGTTTTCAAGACGGTATTGTATCACTTCAAACTGCAACTGACCTACTGTGCCGATGATTTTGCGACCGTTAAATTGGTTGGTAAACAACTGTGCCACACCTTCATCCATCAGCTGTTCGATGCCCTTGTTGAGCTGTTTTGACTTCATCGGGTCTGCGTTTTCTATATATTTGAACAGTTCGGGCGAGAAGCTTGGCAATCCCTTGAAGTGCAGTTGTTCGCCCTCGGTGATGGTATCGCCGATTTTGAAAGTCTGATTGTCGGGCAAACCTACGATGTCACCAGGCCAAGCCTCGTCAATGGTACTCTTGCGCTGTGCCATAAATTGGGTTGGCGATGAGAATCGCATGGTCTTTCCGCTCCTTACGTGCAGATAGGGTGTGTTTCTTACGAATTTTCCGCTGCAAATTTTGCAGAAGGCAATACATGAGCGGTGATTGGGGTCAATGTTTGCCGTTATCTTGAAGATGAAGCCTGTAAACTTGCTCTCACTTGGGTCTACTATGCGTTCAATAGCTTGGGTAGGCCGTGGGTAAGGGGCTATTTTGACAAAGCAGTCAAGCAGTTCCTGCACTCCGAAATTGTTGAGTGCAGAGCCAAAAAACACGGGTGCTACGTCTGCGTTGAGATAGTCTTGCTCGTTGAAGTCAGGATAGACGCCGTCTATAAGTTCGAGGTCTTCGCGCAATTTCGCAGCATCAGGACCGCCCACATGCTCTTCAAGTTGGCTGGAGTTGATGTCTACTTCAACATGTGCAGTAACTTTCTGTTTGTCAGGAGTGTATAGGTTGAGGTTTTTCTCGTAGATATTGTAAACTCCTTTGAACCTCGCTCCTTGGTTGATGGGCCAGCTGAGCGGTCGTACGGAAATCTGCAGTTCCTTTTCAAGTTCATCGAGAAGGTCGAAAGGATCTTGGCCCTCGCGGTCCATCTTGTTGATGAAAACGATTACAGGAGTCTTGCGCATACGGCACACTGTCATCAGTTTGCGGGTTTGCGTCTCTACGCCTTTTGCTCCGTCCACAACGATGATGACACTGTCTACGGCTGTCAGGGTGCGGAAAGTGTCTTCTGCAAAGTCCTGGTGACCGGGAGTGTCAAGAATGTTAATCTTGTAGTCGTGGTAGTCAAACTCCATTACGCTGGTGGTAACGGAGATTCCCCTCTGCTTCTCTATCTCCATCCAGTCAGAGGTAGCGGTTTTCTTTATTTTGTTGTTCTTAACGGCACCTGCCACCTGTATCTGTCCACCAAAGAGCAGCAGTTTTTCGGTAAGTGTGGTCTTACCTGCGTCAGGGTGTGAAATGATGGCGAATGTTCGTCGGCGAGTTATCTCATTATTCATTGTCGGTAAGGGCGTTGAAAGGGATATTTGTTATTGATTGTTTTGTTCGGCCAGCAGGGTGATGCACTCTCTCAGAGAGTCTTCCCAATAAGGTATTTCGATGCCGTAGGCCTGTTTTATTGCTGTTTTGTCAAGCACGGAGAATGACGGACGTGTGGCGGGTGTGGGGTAGTCCTTTGAGCGTATGGGGTTGACTTGGCAAGTGCTGATGCCTGCAATGCGGTGTATGGCTTTTGTGAAGTCATACCACGAAGTGACACCTTCGTTGCTGAAGTGGAAGGCGCCGTATTTCTTTTCCGTTGACGAAGCAATGGCGAGAATAGCCTTTGCGAGGTCACGGGCATAGGTTGGAGTACCCACTTGGTCAAACACAACATTGAGCGACTCTTTTTCCTTGCCCAGACGCAGCATGGTTTTCACGAAGTTGTTGCCATAAGAGGAGTAGAGCCAGGCAGTACGTATTATGACGCTCTTTTTGCAGTATTCTGCCACGCGGTGTTCTCCCTCAAGTTTTGTGATGCCATAGACCGACTGTGGGTTAGTGGAACAGTCTTCGGTATAGGGCTGCCAGCGTTCACCGCTGAACACATAATCGGTGGAAATGTGAATCATTTCACCACCATTCTTGTTTATGGCGCGTGCAAGCATTCCTGGAGCCACGGCGTTGAGCAGATGAGCCTTTTCTGGATTGCTCTCTGCTTTGTCCACTGCAGTAAAGGCAGCACAGTTTATGGCCATGCTGATGTTGTTGCCGTCAATGACTTTGCAGATGTCTCCTTCGTTGGTGATATCAAGTTCGTCAATATCGGTAAATACAAAATCAAACTGTGGATAGGTGGTGCTTAGGGAGCGTAGTTCATTGCCTAATTGTCCGTTGGCGCCGGTTACAAGAATTCTTTTGTCTGGCTGTTGCATGTATTCAAAGTTTCAGGGGTTCCTTGAGGTTTTCGTGATAATAATTGCTCAACATACCAAGAAATGCGGATATAGTCTGCGAGGCTTGAAGAGTGTCTTGGCTTATGGCCTGCTTCTTCATTTTGAGCAGCATTATGCCATAAATCAGTTCAAAGCAACTCTCTATCTCGTTGGTCTGGCATGATTGTGGTTGGTGGGAGCGCAGCTCCACTATGAGTGGCAGTGCTTGATTGTAGGCAGCGTGGTAGTATTGAAAATTGCATGAGGTCATGATGTCCTGATGCAGTTCTGTGAGGTTAGCTATAACATTCTTGCATATCTGCAGATGCCCCTTGTCGGTAATGTTTTCGCTGCGCATCATGTTGATTATGTCCTGATACCACACAAGGGCTTCGGCTCTTTGCTGGTCATTCCATTGTGTGAAGTGCGAGAGATAGTTTTTCTTGACAAGATCAATGTCGAGGTTAAATGCTCGCACCATATCCTCTATCTGCCACATATATATCAGATATTCGGCAATATTGTCTTTTCTTAATTTCTGGGCGACAAACATGGTGTTGGTTTAATAGACGGGAAGGCAGACGTATACCTCTTGGGTTGTTCTTTGCCAGAATTGCTTAGTACCAGTGAAGTCCGGTGATGGTAAACACAAATCCTGCAATGGCCGCGGAGATTACGATAATGCCGATGCCCATATTTAGTGTTCGGATATACTTGTCGCTGAAGGTGTTGCGTATCTTGTTAATCACAAACGAAAGCCCCAACCACCAAAGCATGGCTCCGAAAATGATGGACAGATAGCCGATGGCCATATTTACGGGTAAGTCGGGCGTGATAAAATCAAACCGAGCGAACAACACCAGAAAAAGCAGTATTATGAGAGGGTTGGAAAAAGTCAATAGAAAGGCAGTAAAGAAGTTCTTGAGCAACCCTCGTTCCTTTGACACCTTGATGGTGTGTCGGTTGTGGTGGGTAAGAATCATATAGATGCCGAACGCAAGAAGCATGGCGCTGCCCAAAAGTTGCATTATGAGCTTGTTGTTTTCGTCCTTGACAAAATCCGTCACAAAACTCATGCCAAGTCCCGAGATGAGAGCATAAATGATGTCGCTGAGAGTGGCACCTATGCCAGTCAAGATGCCGTATTTGAACCCCTTGTTAAGCACCCGTTGAATACAAAGAACTCCTACAGGACCACAGGGCGCCGAGCAAATGACGCCAATGAACAGCCCTTTGAGGATAACGAGTAAGAGTGTAATTATGTCTATCATAGCGAAATGCAAAATTGCTTCTTTTTTTTTGAATAAGAGGGGTTTGGTGGGTTAAAAGTGAATAAATTCCAGGGTATTGAGGTCAAACGGTTAATAGGAGCGGTGGGTTTGTAACAAAATGCAAGACGGTGTGCATATTTGTTACACATTACGAAGGGGTAGGCTTGACAGAGAGCACCGACATGTTTTTTTCATGGCGGAAAATTTTGCATGTTGTGATAATTGCCTTAACTTTGCTTAGGACAATCGGAGCGGTCATGCGGTTTCTTGTGCAGACAGATTGTCCGGTTTTTATACAAAGTCTAAGTTGTGTTTATTTATTAAAGGAAGCAGATGGAAGATTTCATACACCTTCATGTCCATACCTATTATTCGATACTTGACGGCATGTCGCCAATAAAAAAATTGGTGGACAAGGCGATAGCTGATGGTATGCGGGGCATGGCGATAACCGACCATGGCAATATGTTCGGAGTTAAGGAACTTTTTGACTATTGCAACAAAGTCAATAAGGGAAGGAAGAAAGATGGCCTGCCTCCTTTTAAGCCTATATTCGGTTGTGAGATGTATGTGGCGCGTCGTGGCAAAAAGGACATGGACCATACCAAGGGTGACCGCGGAGGTTATCACCTTGTAGTGCTTGCTAAGAACGAGGTGGGATATCGCAACCTTGTGAAACTTGTGTCGCGTGCATGGGTAGATGGCTTCTATGGCCGTCCTCGTACTGACCGCGAGGATCTTGCCAGATTTCATGAGGGGCTTATCGTCTGCTCAGCATGTATAGCTGGTAATGTTCCGAGAAAAATTCTTGATGGAGATATCAGCGGCGCCCGCGAGGCCGTAGAGTGGCACAAGTCGCTGTGGGGCGATGATTACTATCTGGAGCTTCAACGCCATGAAGTGAAAAATCCTTCTCAGAGAGCTAATCGTGACACGTTTCCTCTGCAGCAGAAAGCCAATGCTGTCATAATGGAGTTGGCCAAGGAATATGGTATCAAACTGGTGTGTACCAACGACTGCCACTTTGTTGACGAAGACGATGCCGAGGCTCATGACCACCTGCTGTGTCTCTCAACGGGCAAAGACCTTGACGATCCCACACGCATGCTTTACAGCAAGCAAGAGTGGTTCAAGACACGTGCAGAGATGAACGAAGTTTTTAATGACGTGCCTGAGGCTCTGGCCAACACGTGCGAGATACTTGACAAGGTAGAGACGTTCAACATCGATTCAGACCCCATTATGCCATTCTTCCCTATACCCAAGGAGTTTGGCACAGAAGAGAAATGGCGTCAGAAATATTCGGAAGCAGACTTGCTTCGCGAGTTTACTTCCGACGAAAATGGTCAAAACCCGTTGCCAAAAGACCAAGCAGAGCAGAAAATCTGCAAACTCGGCGGTTACGACAAGATATACCGCATCAAGTTTGAAGCCGATTATCTGCGTAAGCTTGCCTATGATGGTGCGGCAAGACTCTATGGAGAACCTCTTGCCCCAGAGGTGGATGAACGTATACGTTTTGAATTGCATGTAATGAAGACCATGGGTTTCCCCGGGTACTTCTTAATAGTGCAGGACTTCATTAATTCTGCACGCAAAGAACTTGGGGTGTGGGTAGGCCCCGGACGTGGTTCGGCGGCAGGAAGTGTTGTGGCGTATTGCTTAGGCATTACCCGTATAGACCCGTTGAAATATGACCTCCTGTTTGAGCGCTTTCTTAACCCCGATCGTGTGTCGCTGCCTGATATTGATACAGACTTTGACGATGATGGCCGTGGCAAGGTGTTGCGTTGGGTAATGGATAAGTATGGGCACGAAAACTGTGCCCATATCATTACATATGGTACGATGGCCACCAAAAACTCACTGAAGGATGTGGCGCGCGTGGAGAAACTTCCGCTTGATGTGACCAACGCCCTTTGTAAAGCTATACCCGACCGCCTTGTTCTTGATGGCAAAGATCTCAAAACAAACCTTGACAATGCCATAAAGTGTACCAAGGAACTTCAGGAGGCAGAACGGAGTGATGACCCACGCATGGCCAACACCATAAAATATGCCCGGAAACTTGAAGGCACCGTACGAGGAACAGGAATACATGCTTGCGGCTTTATTATATGCCGTGACCCTATTTCAGACCATGTGCCGGTGTCAACGGCAGACGACCCAGACTTTCCGAATGTAAAGACTGCTGTGACACAATATGACGGTCACGTAATTGAGTCTACGGGTCTTATTAAGATGGACTTCTTGGGACTGAAAACTCTGTCAGAGCAGAAAGAGGCAGTCAAGATAATCAAGCGCACGCGGGGCATTGATGTAGACCTTGACAACATTCCGATTGACGACCCGCTTACTTACAAACTCTATCAGGAGGGGCGCACCATAGGCACTTTCCAGTTTGAGTCGTCTGGAATGCAGAGATATTTGCGTGAACTTCACCCCACTGTGTTTGAAGACCTCATTGCTATGAACGCTCTGTACCGACCAGGGCCGATGGACTATATCCCATCGTTCATCGCACGCAAGAATGGCCGCGAGGAAATAAAGTATGACATCCCGGTGATGGAGAAATACCTCAAAGACACCTACGGCATTACCGTCTATCAAGAGCAAGTGATGCTTCTAAGCCGATTGTTGGCAGATTTCACACGCGGAGAAAGTGATAAGCTGCGTAAGGCAATGGGAAAGAAGCAGAAGGCTATCGTTGATGAGATGAAGCCGAAGTTCATAGAGGGTGGCAAGAAAAAAGGCCACGACCCCGAAGTGCTCGAAAAAATCTGGGGCGATTGGGAGAAATTTGCTTCTTATGCCTTCAATAAGTCACATGCGGCTTGCTATTCATGGGTGGCATATCAGACAGCGTATCTCAAGGCTAATTATCCTGCAGAATTTATGGCGGCAATCATGACGCGCCGTAAGGATGATATAAAGGAAATTACCAAACTGATGGACGAATGCCGTACGATGAACATTCCTACCTTGGGACCAGATGTCAACGAAAGTTTTGCGGAGTTTGGTGTTAACAAAAAGGGCGAGATTCGTTTTGGACTTGCGGCAGTGAAAGGCATGGGCGAGAGCCCTGCTAATGCGATAATAGAGGAACGTGAGAAAAACGGCCCCTATAAGGACATCTTTGACTTTGCAGAGCGCATAAACTATTCGTGCGTAAACCGTCGTTGTTTTGAGTCGCTGGTATATAGCGGCGCATTCGACAGCTTTGGTTTGAAGAGGGAACAATATGTTGCTCCAAACCCCAAGGGAGACGTATTCCTCGACTTGCTGATAAGGTATGGTAACACAGTGCAAAACGACAAGATGAATGCAATGGGGTCTCTCTTCGGCGATGACGAAGCGGCCTCTATAAACAAGCCGGAAATAATGCCTTACTTCGGAACTGGAACAAATCTTGAGATTCTCAATAAGGAAAAGAGCCTGATAGGCATCTACCTCTCCGCCCACCCGCTGGATGACTATAAGGTGGTGCTAAAGCGGTGTACTTCCGCACGGTGTTCTGAGGTCAGTTCCGATAATATTGACAGCCTGTTCAGACGGGGCAAACAGTGGACCTTTGGAGGAATGGTGACTGATGTGGTGGAACGCCACACCAAACGCAACACTCTTTTCGGCAAGGTAAAGATAGAGGACTTCGATGGTGACGGAGAATTGGTAATCTTTGACCAATGGAACGACTTCAGAAACATGTTTGTTGTGGGATGCGCCGTATATGTAAAGGTAAATCTGGAGACTCCGCGATGGAACCCCTCCCGCGTGAACATGCGGATTGAGTCAGTAAGCTATCTGGCTGATGTTGCACATGACCGTCTGAAGAAGATGCAGATTAGGTTACCTGTTGATGTTTTTTGCCCAGTGTTCAATAAATTGATAAAAAAACAGGTAGATGAGCATTCTGGTACAACGACTCTGAGTTTTCATGTGATAGAACCCAAGACGAAAACTCCTGTGGAACTGCAACTCAAGCAGGGTGTACATCTTACCCTGGACTTTATTGAGCGCTTAGAAAGCTATGAGGGGGTCAGCGTGCAAATTGAAAACGAGTGAAACCGTTGTGGGAGACGTATTGTTAAATCCAATAAGAAGTAACAAAAAATGTTATTTACGACCTAATGACCGATTAGGGTTAAAGTGCCGGATAATTTGCCTGTGTAGGGGGCGAAGAATGGCTAAACAATAGAAAAACAAGCGGTTGAATATGCAAAAGGAAACGAAAAATTTTGTCATGTCAAAAAAAAACAGTTCCTTTGCACCTGTTTTTTCGTAATCGCTGACAGGAAGAAGAGTTGCCTGTTATGTTGCGTGAAGTATGTAAAACTATCTGTTCCTGATAAAAAGTAATGGAAGAATTAATTAAAGTAGCCGAAGAGGCATTTAAAACCGGGGTTGAAGTTCCTGCGTTTAAGGCTGGTGACACCATCACTGTCGCTTATAAGATTGTAGAAGGCAGCAAGGAGAGAATTCAGCTTTTCCGTGGTGTTGTTATCAAGGTTTGCGGTCATGGCGACCAGAAACGCTTTACTGTTCGCAAAATGAGCGGCACTGTAGGCGTAGAGCGTATTTTCCCTATCAATTCACCAGCCATCGACAGTGTTGTTGTCAACAAAGTTGGTAAGGTGCGCCGTTCTAAACTCTACTATCTGCGTAAGCTTACCGGTAAGAAAGCGCGTATTAAAGAAAAGAAATACGTTTCAGCAAAGAGCGAAGATTAATCGTCGCTTTTTGTTGCAGTTGTCGGACAAGAATAGCACGACAACAAGAAAAAAGGGCCTTTTAGCGTGTAAATGCGTTAAAAGGTCCTTTTTTATGATTATATTTAGCTACAAAACCGTTAAGACTGTATTTTTTTCATTATATTTGCGCTAAAATTTGTTAAACAAAAACAGCTGCCTATTGTTGCCGACATAAGGATGATTGGTGGACTGTTGCCTTAAATGTGATAATACCATTTTTTCCACAGACACACAAATAGAGAACCTCTTGCAGGAAATGCCCGCAATTTCGCTTGACGAAATGTCGGGTATCAGACTCATGAAACGTACTGATACGAAATTTCTTGCCAACAAGGCACAGCTACTGCAAGTGCTGGCTCTTGCAAAGGATGACTATTATGTGCAGGAAATACACCACAAGAGAATAGCTCGTTATCGCACCACCTATTGGGATTCAAACGATTACTTCTTCTTTCGTATGCATGAACAGGGGCGTCGTCCGCGTACCAAAGTGAGAGCGCGCACATATGAAGACTCTGACGGACTGACATTTCTTGAAGTAAAGAAGAAAGACAATCATGGCAAGACACGCAAAAAACGTATAGAGGTTGTTTCACAAAAAGAAGTGTTTGAAAGTGGAGGTGATGAGTTTGTGGCAAAACAGACACAACATAGCCTCAACTTGTTCCACCCCTGCTTACAAAACCACTTCAAACGCATAACTCTGGTCAACAAAGGCAAAACTGAACGCCTGACAATAGACTATGATGTGGAATATACAAACTTCGACACAGGGCAGAGAGCCACTTCCGAACAGTTGGTAATAATAGAGTTGAAACGAGACGGCAGGGTGTTCTCGCCAATCAAGGAAATCCTGCTGAAACTGAGAATTAAACCACACGGATACAGCAAGTATGTCATTGGCTCGTGCTTGACTAACAGAGGGTTGAAGGCTAATCTGCTGAAACCCAAGATGAGGGAGCTGGCCAAAATAAATGTAAAACGGCCAGTGACGCTCGTAGGGGTGTGACAGCGAAGCAACGGTGTAAAAAAGGTTCTTGTAAAGAGAGTTACAATAGATGAGAATATTAATATATAAAAAGACACAGAGATGTTAGACTTAATCAATACACTGCATTGTGTGGCAGGTTTCTTGTTGAATATAGATTGGATTGATGTCCCCGGACTCGTGGAGATGCTGTGCCGTTTCACCCTAAACATCATTATGGTGTGGATTGTTGTGCATTTCTTCTATTACCCAAAGAGCAGACGGAGAGACTATTACTTCACGTTTCTTCTTATTGCAGTGAGCATATTTATGCTTATCTACCTGATGGACGGTTCAAAAATGAAGATTGGGGCCGCATTGGGTCTGTTTGCCGTGTTTGGCATCATTCGTTACCGCACGGAGTCGGTGCCTATACGTGAAATGACGTACTTGTTTTTTCTTGTGGCGTTGTCGGTGGTCAACGGCATGGCTCAGAAGCTGAGCATTGCAGAATTGGCAGCTGCCAACATTATCTTCGTTGTGGCCGTAGCGCTGGCGGAGAGCAATCTGCTTGCCAAGCATGTTTCATGCAAATATGTGCAATATGACAACATTGACCTAATCAAGCCCGAAAAGCGTGATGAGATGATTGCTGACTTGGAGAAAAGGTTGGGTGTCAAAGTCATTAATGTGGAAATAGGTTCGGTAGACTTTCTTAAAGATAGCGCTCTTATAAAGGTGTATTATGAAGGCACTTCGGTAGGCAACGGTACCGACACCATTACACGCCTTCCCAAGGAGTATTCCTGATTGTAAGCTATAAAACTGTTCGTGCATGTTTTACGTTAGGGCTTGGGAACGGTGTAATTATTTGTTTTCTATGAAAAATTTTTAAATGTAGCTATGAGAAAAATTGGTGTGCTTCTGGCTTTGTCGCTCGTGTTGATGAGCGTGCGGGCTGATGATTTCGGCATGTGGACAGACATCGGGTTCGGGCAGAATCTCGGTGTGAGAGGCCTTAGTGCTGATGTTGATTTTGGATTTCGCAGCAATAATAGCTTGCGCAGTGTTGACAGATGGAGTGCAGGCTTCGGCTTGAGCTATAGCGTGTGTCCTTATTTAAAGGTGGCAGCAAGCTATACCTATATGTACAGCTATTCTGGGGAAGAGCGCAAGGAAAACTATAAGTCGGACAATGTGACATGGAGTGGCTATAATGTTACTCACGGCTATTGGAGGAGCAAAAATCGTTTCTCTGTTGGGTTGAAGTCGGGCTTTGATTTGGGACGCTTCTCATTCTCTCTGCGTGAACGCTATCAACTAACAGGATACAATAGCGCTGGTGTGATGAAAACCAAGTATCGTTACAATCCTGTCTATGATGTTGACGGAAAATTAGTTGATTATATTCTTAAGCCTGACTATCCACAGACCGTACCTGACCGTAAGAATCATAAATCCAAGGAATATCTGCGCTCGAAGATTGAAGTGGCATATAACATACGCCGTTGTCCCGTAGATCCGTTTGTGTCGGTGGAGTTTGAAAACAACCTGCGCAATGCATTCAAACTTGATGAGGTGCGTTATGTGGCTGGCGCTGAATGGAAAATTTCAAAACAGGTGCAGCTAACGGGAAGCTATCACTTCAACAAGGGACGTGATGCTGACCACGATGACGATCTCAATGCGGTGGAACTCTCCTTGAAATTCAAAAACCTGTTTGGAGGGGTTAAGACTAAAAAGACAAAATAAGAGTGTGCGAAGGGAAACCTTGCCGATGTAGCGCTGTGGCTGTGAGACCTAAGGCTTGCCCCGGTTTCGCCATTTATCCCAATTCGGTCGTTAGGACTTATTGGTTTTTGTTTTGTTAGAAGAGCAGATGTTGATTGTTGTTGTAGCGAATAATAGCGGGCTATTTTGAGCTAAAAATAAGCAGCAGATGCCTTATAAAAAGCAATAAGAAGCAATAAAGAAGATGTCATTTGCGACCTAATGACCGATTAGGGTTTATTTCTGATGGCTTTTGACAGGGCATCTGTTGTTTCTAAGTGACGACAGATGCCCTTTTTCGTTGGGGTAGAGGGTTGCCATGTCAGGCGGTCAACTTAATGACTTGTCTAATAAGGAAGATGGTAGGGCGTGATCCTTTCTCTATAGGCAGGTAAAAGATTTAGGCCTATCTCCACTAAAAATCTTCTGTTCCTTCTTTATTGTTTCGCTATATGGGTAGGTAAATAAAAAAACCTGTGGAACATTGTTCCGCAGGTTTCAATCTCTCTAGTAATTGTGCTAGATTAAGCCTGTGCTGCTGCAGTGTCAGCTGCTGCAGTGTCAACAGCTGCAGTGTCAACAGCTGTAGTATCAGTTACAACAGTGTCAGAATCCTGAGCTGCACCCTTCTGTGCGTTACCGCAAGAAGCGAAAGACATAGCAGCAAGTGCTACGAAAGCAAACAATAACTTTTTCATTTCTTTCTGTGTTTAAAAGTTAAACGAATTATTTATTAAAACCGAGTGCAAAGGTAAGCACTTTTTTGAATGTACCGACAATTTTTCTGATTTTTTTTGCATTATTTTTGTAACATTTTTCTTTTGTGCTGATATTCAGCAAGTTAAGTAAGTAGATTTTTTCTGGTAGACTTGGTGGCATTGCAATAATTTGTTAACTTTGCATTTCAATTTATAAAGATGACGAAGTGAAAGAATCATATAAGCCCCTTAAAGCCTCTTATGTTACTTTGGGCTGCAAGCTGAATTTTGCGGAGACATCAACCTTGGCAGACCGGCTTGAAGAAATAGGTATAGTCAGAGTGTCTGATGGTGAACAGGCGGATATATGTGTGGTAAATACCTGCAGTGTTACCGAGACGAGCAATCACAAGTGCCGTCAAGCTATCAACCGGCAGATACGCCTGCATCCGAGTGCAATGATTGTTGTGATGGGATGCTATGCTCAGCTGGATGGACGCAAAATTGCCGAGATGGACGGTGTTGACGTTGTTATCAGCATGGAGGACAAGTGTCGTGCTGTAGACATTGTCAAGTCGGCTTATGATGAATTCGCTGCTATTCGAGATTTGCGTCTGGCAGGAGAAGAAAAAGTGGCGCTACACCGTTGTTCCGAGGTGAAGTCGAGAGACATACGTACTTTTGTGCCGTCTTGTTCGCGCGGAGAGCGCACAAGGTTTTTCCTAAAAGTACAGGACGGCTGCGATTATTACTGTTCTTACTGCACGATACCTATTGCTCGTGGACGAAGCCGCAACGGTTCCGTGGCAGAACTTGTGGCGCAGGCGCGTGATGTGGTGCGGCAAGGGGGGCGCGAGATTGTTATCACTGGTGTAAACATCGGTGACTTTGGCAAAAGTACTGGTGAGACATTCTTAGACCTAATCAGAGAACTTGATAAAGTTGAGGGGATAGAGCGTTATCGTATTTCGTCAATCGAACCTAATTTGCTTACACCAGAGATAATAGATTTCTGTGCCGAGTCCGAACGCTTTATGCCCCATTTCCATATTCCGCTTCAGAGTGGCAGTGACGACGTGTTGCGACTCATGCGTCGCAGATATGACACAGAGCTGTTTGCATCGCGCATAGATTATATAAGAAAGGTTATGCCCGACGCCTTTATTGGTGTAGACATCATTGTTGGGACGCGAGGTGAAACGGATGATTTTTTTGCAGACTCTATGAGGTTTGCTTCACATATTGATGTTTCGCAATACCATGTGTTTAGCTATTCTGAGCGCCCGGGTACATCGGCGCTACGCATTCCTTATGTGGTTGACGAAAAGGTGAAACATAGTCGGAGCAAGCAGTTGATGGCCCTGTCGGAACAGAAGAGGGTAGGGTTTTATAAAAGATACATAGGCACCGAACGCCCCGTGCTGACAGAGCACAGCCATGACGGACTTGCCGCCAAGGGCTTTACGGATAACTATATAAGGGTGGAGATACCAGAGCGTGAGATACTGGTCCCTGACAACAGAATTGTTATGTGCAGGCTGCTGGGGTTCAATGCCGACAGAAGTGCTTTGATCGGAGAGCTGGTATCGCTGCATGGCGAAGTGGGAGAAAAGTAGGGTTTTACAGAACAAAATCATTGTTGATATTAAGAGAGGATTTTACACAGATGAAAGATGTTTCGGTTATCATATTGAATTGGAATGGGGCGGAAATGCTGCGCAAGTATCTCCCCTCGGTTGTGAAGAACTCTGTTGAGGCAGAGGTGGTGGTGGCAGACAATGGCAGCACCGACAACTCGATAGAGGTGCTTACAGAGGAGTTCCCTGAGGTGAAAATAATACGCTTTGAGAAGAATTATGGATATGCGGGTGGCTACAACAAGGTTCTTGCACAAACTCAGACTCCCTACAGTCTGCTGCTTAACAGCGATGTGGAAGTAACCGAGGGCTGGCTCGTTCCGTTGCTTGCTTTCATGCGCTCTCATGGCGAGGTGGCGGCTTGTCAGCCAAAAATATTGAACTACAATCACCGTGAGTATTTTGAATATGCCGGAGCGTGCGGTGGCTTTGTTGATGGCTTAGGCTATCCCTATTGTCGCGGAAGGATAATGGGTGTGGTGGAGCGTGACGAGGGGCAGTACGATGGAGCGCCGGTATCGGTGTTCTGGGCAACGGGTGCGGCACTGCTTGTACGTACGGATATATATAATAAGGTGGGAGGCTTGGACGAACGGTTCTTCGCTCATCAGGAAGAAATCGATTTCTGCTGGCGTCTGCACAGCCGCGGTTATGGTGTCTGGTGCGTACCAGAAAGCAAGGTGTATCATCTTGGGGGAGGCACACTCAACAAGTCGGACTCTCGCAAGACATTTCTCAATTTTCGAAACAATCTGCTGATGCTTCACAAGAACTTGCCCGCTGGCAGACGCGCCGAAGTGATGTTCTTACGTTATTTCATGGATTATCTGGCAGCTCTTCAGAAAATGCTGTCAGGCGATTTCAAGGAAGCCTTGGCCATTGTAAGAGCAAGGTTTGAGTACTCTCACATGTGTCATGAGTTTGACAGGCAGCGCGACGAAAACCTTCGAGAAGCGGTTGTTGTTTCTATTCCGGAAATGCGTCCGAAATCTATCCTCTGGTGCTACTACGTCAAGGGTGTACGCAAGTTCTCGCAGTTGTAGCATAATTCTCTTAATCCTAATTCTGTCGTTAGGACTTATCGGATTTTGATTTTTAGGAGAGCAGATGTTGTTTGTCGTTTAGGGAACAATAGCGGGCTGTTTTGAGCTAAAGACAAGCACCAGATGCCTGATAAAAAACATAAGGCAATAAGAAGTAATAAAAAGGATGCCATTTACGACCTAATGACCGATTTGGGCTCAATTCTTTATTTGCCGTATTTAGATGCGAATTTGAATGCAAAGGTAAATGAAAGAGATGGAGTGGGTCATTACCGTTCCTCGGTGAAGTCAACGTATTCGCCTTCGCCTTTCTCTATGGGTTTTGTGGAACGGGATTGCGTGTGAGTTTGGCGCCGTTCTGCTTCTGCGTATTTCTGTTTGCTTTTACGGCCGTTTGATTTTGGTGTGACGCCTTTAAATGCGTCGTGCCAGATATTGCCTATTGCCTTGAAGCAATAGTATGCTATGACAAACAGCAGCAGTATGGTCAATACACTCATGTAAAGGGAAAATTTTTGTTATTTCTATGTCTTTATACAGACAGTGTGCCAGCGTTCGTATTTGCGTGGTCTCGTTTTGCGAAAAAAGGTTAAGACACCGGAAGAATGGCTAAAGGCGATGTCATTTGGCCTTGCTTCTGCTGACAAGCGATAGGGCGACGTACCAGATGATAGCCAACCCAATTCCCACGACAATGTTCTCCAGACCCGTCAGTGCGGAGGCAATGATGAGTATGGCCGACGTAGCCAGAAATGTATAACGTATGGAGTTGTCTTTCCAACTGAAGTTCTTGAATTTCAGTGCGAAGAGGGGAACTTCGCTCACGAGCAGGGCGGAGGATAGGGCTATTAAGACCATCAAGGCGATGATGGCAGTGAGATAGGCGGCAGGTTCTTCAGGGCAAATTATGCTGTAGTAGTATCTGTCGACGGTTATGGCAACAGATGACAGCAGCAAGGCATTGGCTGGTGTCGGCAATCCCAGAAAACTTGTCTTCTGACGGGAGTCGAGGTTGAATTTTGCCAACCTTAAAGCCGAGAATGCTACGATAAGGAATGCAGCCACGTTGATGTGTGAGAGGTTGTCTGTTTCCGCAAAATATAATGTGTTATTATTGATGGCGGTAAGAAAGCCGTAGCTATTCGCCAGGTTTCCTAACAGTGCAAAGAACATTGCTGATGGTGCAAAACCAAAAGTTATCAAATCTGCCAGAGAGTCGAGTTCTACGCCAAGGGGTGACGACACGTGTAGCTTTCTTGCTGCAAAGCCATCGAAGAAGTCAAATATAGCTCCAAACACTATGAAGTAGAGTGCTGTGGTGTAATGGCCACAAAAGGCTTGGTTGACTGCGATGCTTCCGCATACCAAATTGCAGAGAGTGATGATGTTGGGGATATGTCTCTTCATTTCAGGACGTGGTTATTCTGTTGCCGTTACAGGCTTGAGGGTAGCGATTACGGTGCCGTTGCCGACAGTAGCCTGTCCCATGGAAACCTTGATGTCGCAGTCTGTTGGGAGAAAGATGTCTACGCGACTTCCAAATTTAATGAACCCAAGGTGTTCATCTATGTAGCACTCTTCGTCCTGACGGGCGTAAGTTACAATGCGTCTTGCCATTGCCCCGGCAATCTGGCGCACAAGAATTTCACCGTATTTCTCGGTGTCAATCACTATGGTAGAGCGTTCGTTTTCCATGCTTGCCTTTGGAAGCCAGGCTTTGTGATAATTGCCGTTCTGATGTGTCACTTGTTTCACAATGCCGTCTACAGGAAACCAATTGGCATGTACGTTTGTCAACGACATGAAGATTGACACCATCTTGCGCCTACCATGGAAATACTCTTGTTCGTCAACTTCCTCAACCACAACAATCTTGCCGTCGGCGGGGGCAACGACCACACCGTCTGTCTCGCCTTTGAAGTAGCGTATTGGGCAACGGAAGAAGTTGACCATGATACAGTACACTACAAGCGAGGTGGTCAGTGTAATATAAAAGATGTAAGGTGTGTCAAGCACTCTGGTAAAGAGCCAGAGGAATATGGCGTTGACCGCCAATAATACTATGGCACTGGCGGTCAGTGTTGATGTGCCTTCGTGGTGAAGGCGTATTTTTTTTAGTTTTTTGATTCGTTTCAGAGTTTCCATGTACGATGCACTTATGGAGAGAAAAGTGATATAAATGCAAATGTACGGATTTTTACTGGTATTTCGGCAGTTTTATGTGCTTTTTTAGTCTGTCACGTGGGCGGCCTGTCTGACGAGCATGAGTGCTGGTGCGGTTTTGTGTAAAGCAAATGATGGGCGTAACGACAAGTTGTGCCGTTACCGTGTTGGGGTTTTGTTGTCGTGCATGCGGCGCACGGAGCGTTTGTGTTCTTCAGAGCGTCTTTGGTGTTCCTTGGAATACTCTTCGGCAAGTTGCTGCTCTTTGGCCTGGAGGTTTTGGAGCACAGTGTTGAGACTTTGTTGAGAGATTGTAATGTCCATTTTTGACAGTCCTCGCAGGCATTCCTTGAGCGTTCTCACGGCAATGGCTTGTGCTTGGTTTACGGTTGTCATGCCTTTGCGGGTAAGGGTGATGTAGTTGTTGCGAAAGTCAGTGCGGGCTTTGCGTCGCTCAATGATTTTCATTTCTTCAAGTGCGGTGATGATGCGGCTCATGGTCGGCTTGCTTAGTGTGGTGGCGTTGCAGAGATCTTGCTGGGTGCATATGTCGCATTGACTTATGGCAACGAGCACGTCCCATTGGTCGTCGGTTATCTCAATGCCTGCTGAGTGGAAGTCCTCGTTGAGGCGGCGCCGCAGTGCGGTGCTGACTTTGCCGTTCATCAGGGCGAAAATGAGGCGGTAGTCTATGGTCAGAGCTGTACTCATGTGTGTGGGCGGTACGTGTAGGTTAAAGAAGAATGTCGCTTAATGAAGTGTTGGGGCCAAAACGGTCAAGGTCCACGTCGCCTGATATGCCGTCGATACGTCCGTGTTCGGTGAATTGCCAAATATTGTGGCGCTTGCCGTCAAGTTTAGGCTGTTTGTGGCTGTAACGTGCGATGAAGAGAATCTGGTCGTCAAACTTTGGTGAGAGGTAGTTCTTGTAGAACTTGTGGCTGCAATACAGTACGGGCGCAACTCCGTAGTGCTCCTTGGCAAGCTCCATGAATTTTGCTATGCTGTCCCGCTTCTGTTGTGCAGTCCACTGCGTCACCTTGTTCTCTTCTACATCCACAACGGGTACCAAGTCCTGAGGGTACTGGTCTGCTACACTTGCAAAGTAGCGGAACTGTGTGCGCATGCAGGTTTTTGTGGTGAGCAGGTGGTAAGCTCCTACTTTAAGCCCGAACTTTCGGGCGTGTGTGGTGTTATAGACAAACTGCTTGTCGGTATGACGGTATCCTTCGGTAGCTTTGATGTACACAAATTTTATGCTGGGGTCTTTGGCAACGGTCTCCCAGTCTATTTTGCCGTTGTGGTGCGAAATGTCAATGCCGTCATACAGTTCGTCAGCCCCTGGCCGATAGGTGCTGGCAACTTTGTAATAGAGGCTGTAGAAAACGTTGGGAAGGAAGAAGAATACCACAAAACCAAACATCATGGCAGCGAAAATGCTGATGCACAGTGTTCGGGCTATTTTCATAGCTATGCCTGGAGCATGCGATTTCCGGCCGTGTGGAGTGCGCCTGACATAGTGTTTCTTGTGGTTGCTTTTTTTTCTCATGGCAAAAAGTGGAGAGGGTCTCCAAGTCGTTTCTTTCTGCAAATATACTTAAATATATGTATCCGAAGCAAACGGGTACGAAGATTTAGGTATGATAATCAAAATTTTCTTATCTTTTTTGCGTTGTTTTTAGTTTATGAAAAAGGTTATGCTTATTTTTGCGTTGAAATCACAAACGCAGAGTAATGAAAGAATGTGTAGACATAATTAAAGTTGCCGGTGGCCAGTCGTTTGCCATGGCTCTCGACAGTCTGATGCTGTCTATGGAGAGTTGGTTGACTTCTAAGAAGGTTGGCATCGGCAATCTGATATGGTCGCGCATATATCTTACAGACCCTGCTAACCAGTTGCTTCCGCTGAAGAAGCACAGCCTCTACGAAGATATTCTGTCAAGAGGCGCTTTTTCTTATGTAGGTCAGCCTTTGCTCGATGGGTCGAAGATTGCCGTGGTATTTGCGGTTGACCTTGAGGCTTCGACTGTAAAGGAGGGAACGCCTGACAAAATGTCGGTAAAATATGGTGATGCAGAAGTGTTCTTCCAATCGGTGAGACTGACTGACGAAGAAGCTGGCGGACTCACTGCCATGCAGCAGACGGAACTCATCTTTGCACGCCACACAGAATGGCTTCACGAAAACGGCATGACGCTACGTGACAACTGTATGCGCACATGGCTCTATGTCAGAGACATTGATTGCAACTATGCCGATGTGATGAAGGGCCGCAACGCTGTGTTTGAGCGCGAAGGCCTTACAGCAGACACCCACTATATCGCATCTACAGGAATTGAAGGATATATGGCGGAAACAAAATCCGTGATTGCCATTGACTTCTTCTCTGTAAAACACCATGCTCCGCAGACTCCGCAATATCTGAATGCTCTTGGCTATCTCAACCGCACCAATGAATACGGTGTAGCTTTTGAAAGAGGAGTAAAGTTTAGTGTTGGAAGCAATGACAAGGTGTTTATCTCTGGCACGGCAAGCATAGACAAACACGGGGAGTGCCTTTATGTAGGCGATGTTGCCAGGCAGGCGGACCGACTGTTTCTTAATATCTCGCAACTGCTCGCCGCTGCTGAACGAGGACTTGAAAACATGACCTATATGGTGGTGTATCTGCGAGACATAGCCGATGCAGCATTTGTCGAAAGCTATCTTGCAGACCGCTTTCCGTCAGTTCCTCATCTGGTGGTTGAGGCAAGTGTGTGCAGGCCGCAGTGGCTCATCGAAGTGGAGTGTGTTACAAATTGAATTGTTTTAAGGTAAGTTAGTAAATAATTAAGAAAGCAGAAGCAGCTGACGATGTGACATTGTCGGTATTCGCAATTCTTAACGTGCCCGTATGGAAATGGCGATTTCCGTTCGGGCATATTTTTTTGTCCCAACTCGGTCGTTAGGGTTTATTTTATATCTCTGGACACCGCTGGGCAATGCTCACCTTACTAACACTTTCCTTGCTTTCCTGTTGTCTCCCACTTCTATTCTCACTCCTGGCATCAATGTGCTAACCCTCAGTCCGTTCAGGGAGTAGACAGAGGTTCCGGTGACGGAGTTTTCTGGCATTTTGATGCCGTCAGGGTCATCATAAAGGTAGTTGACGGTTATTGTGCTGCCATCGGCTGTTTTCCTGAAATTGTCGGGTGTGGCTCCGGCTGCGGCATCAATCTTCTGATAAACGTTTATCTGGTATGTCACGCTGAAACTGCCGTATGTGGTGATGTCTGTCCATGAGGTCCCCACGTCCTTTGCTCCGTGTTTTTTCTCCAAGGGGTAGCCGAGTAGGTTGGCACCGCCAGCATCTGTGACGATTGTTGCGGAGGCGTCGGTGGTTATCATGCAGTAGGGAAAGCATATCTTAAAAGTGCCGCCGGGCATGTTCTGGTATTGGCATGTGATGCCGACGTAGCCGCCTTGGTCGGTGATGTTCTTTATGTAGAGTGGGGCAGTGACAGAGACTGTGCCGTCATCGGGGTCTACTGAGGTCTGGTTGCATATTATGTTGGAGCCGTTGGGGTAGATGTTTCCGTCTGGGTCACAGAACTGGAAAGTATCACCTGAGGTTTGTGCGTGGGTTAGTGTGCCGGCTATGATGACCAGCAGTGTTGTGCATAGTGTTTTCATCTTATTCTGTAGGTGTTATTTTTTCTGTTATCGGTTGGGCGGTTGCCTGCTTTATATTCCGGTTTCGGGTGTCGGTAACGAAGGCTACTACAGATATGTTCTGTGGGTTCCAGTGTGTGGGAAGTATGTAGCTGTAGTTTTTCTGTAAGCTTTGGCCTTCGGTGATGCTGACGGCATCGCCCCAAAGGTCGGGCGTGACGTTGGCGCGGAATGCGTGGCGGTGGTTGTATTGGTAGTCGCGGCCTTGTGGCGTGTCCTGCAGTGAAATGATGTTGTCTTCTGTGAGCCACACCTGCAGATAGCCATCGGTATTACCGTCAGTGCCACTGACTTTAACATCAATGTCAAGGTGGCGGTCATCAGGGGCGTATTGGGTAGCAAGACAGATAGCTATAGGGGCGGTCTGTTGTATTTCGTTTCTGACCAGGCTGCCCCAAGTGGTATATGTCGTGGCTTCTGCTGTGGTGCGGTTGACAAGGCCGGAGGGCTGTGCGGGGCTGCCCCATGCCTTGTAGTATTGGTTGCCAGTGGTGGTCATGAGACCTTGGTATCGGGCTGTCGGGTTGTAGTTCATGCCCAGACCGCAGTGTATGGAGACTACTATGATGTTCTTTTGGCCGTATTCAGTTATGATTTTTTCTGTCTCGTTAGCAGCGTATGGACAATTGATACATTTCTGTCCGGTGAAGTCTTCGATGAGAACAGTGCGTTTTACCGGTGCCGGCTTGACGTATATCAGTC
Organism: uncultured Prevotellaceae bacterium; assembly: GCA_900557555.1. Taxonomy (GTDB): domain Bacteria; phylum Bacteroidota; class Bacteroidia; order Bacteroidales; family Bacteroidaceae; genus UBA6382. Next base: position 28,071 of record USTH01000007.1, read on the forward strand.
GGTCGTCGGAATCGATATTGCTGCACGAGCCGAGTGCGACAATAGTAATGGCAAGGGTCGCTATGTGGGATATGGCCTTGATTTTCATGGTATTGACCTTGGTGTGTCTGTTCAGAAATTGTAATTGTATGACAGGCTTACGCCTTTGCTCCCCGGTATCCAGCGACACACTCCACCGGTGCAGTTGTAGCCGGGACGCGTGCGGCCGTAGCCGAGTTGCAGTCGGTGGGCTGAGTATGTGAATGTGACGAATCCGTTATAGTAGTGGCGCCCTGTTTCACCGATATTGCAAAGGTCAGACAGGGTGAACATCCAGCGTGGTCTGACCGACAGTTCGGCGAGGGCGAAAACCCAGTCACCTTGGGCTCCGTGGGAGTTCCAAGCAAAGAACTGACCGCAGGAGGCTTGACTTGACTTCATGTATTGGGCTTCGGCACGGAGGGTCAGTTTGCGGTGCATGGTCCATTTGCCGTCGGCCACGAAAATATGGTTCAGAACATCTTCTACGTTGCGATGGTCCTCGCGCTCAATGGTCTTGAGTTTGCCGTTGTTATAGTACTGGTTCATATACATTAGACTGAGGTGGAAGCGTGGGCTGTATTTCCGCCCATACTGTATGTTTAGGTCGCGGTAGTATGTTGGGCCGCACTTGAAGTAGGCCGCGCGGTAGCCGTCAGTACCGGCTTGTACACCGCTCGCGTCGTGTTTGCCGAGAGCAAAGACGTGTGAGTAGCAGAGTTTTATTTCAGATGCGTGTCGTCCTTTTGGCTTGTAGCCGGCTTCGCCTTGGAACGCCCATTCTCCTTCAGGGCGTGTGGCGTAGGGGTAAAGGGCTGGCAGTGTGTAGGTATGTTCTGTTGTAAAGGCCGGCATGTTGTTGATGTTTGACGATATGCCGGGAATGCTGCGGTCACTGCGAAAAGTCATGTCGTCAGAGCGTTTGGCTTGTGCCAGCACGCTTAGTCCGCGGGTTGAGTATGAGGCCGAAAGCATGGCAATGTGGCCTGTGCGGTAGATGTAGTGGTTGTGGAATTGCGGGTCGTGGGTCTTCCATGCACATTCGGCAAGGAGGTCAAAACCGGTGGTCTGCAGTTCTGCCCGAACGTCAAAGGCGTTGACATAGGCGGGCAGACGCAATTTGTGCGTGGCGTCGACCATGATGTCATCGTTGTCGGGCGACTGGTATTTGTTTACCCATGAAGCGCCGAGGCTAAGGCCGGTGCCGTGTTCCTGCATGCAAGGTATCCATTGGTCAATGTTGAGTTCAGCATCAAGGCCGCATATCCACGATTTGTTCCATTTCCAATAACGGCGTTGCTTGCCGACAAGGCCTTTTACCTGTATTCCATGGTAAGGTCGCACTGCAAGACGTCCGCCAAGTAGGGAGTTGTCTATGCCGAGACTCCGTTCCTGATAGGTGCGCATAATAAATCCGGAGCCGAACTGTTCGTAATATGTTCCAAGAGTAAGGTCCCAATTGCGGTAGTGTGACTTGACCCAAAAGTGGGGCACGCCCCAACCTTTGAAGTCTTGCTCGGGAGAGGTGGCGTAGCCTGGCAGGGGAAACCGTGTGAACTCGAAGCGAAACCCGGCGTCAATGTGGTTGCTGCGGAGCGCCATGTCGGCATAGGTGTTGGTCAGCCCCCATTCCTTACAGTCGTCAGTACTTGCGGCATGGTCTTTCACGGGAATGAGTATGTCACTCTGGATGCCACCGCTGGCGGTGAACTTGTTTGCAACCTCCTGCGCCGTGATGTTGGCGGCGGTGACAAGGGCGACTATGGCAAAGAATATTCTTGGGGTCATGGGAATGGTGATGTTGTCTGCATGGCGTGAAATGTGCAGTCCCTTATTTCTTCGGAAGTTCTCTAATCTTGGTTATAAGTTCCTCCTCCGAGCCTTCGGTGTATCCGCTGTGCCTATAACCTATTTTTCCGTCCGGGTCGCACACTATCACAAACGGTATCATTTCACCGCCGAAAGACCGGCGGAAGTCGCCGTTGACGTCAAGCAACACTTCGTAGGGCCATTCATGCAGATCAACCAGTGGCTTCACCTTGTTTGTGTTCTGCGCTTTGTCAATAGACACGGCATAGAGCGTGACGCCGGTCTCGGTCTGCCAGTCCTGATATACTTCGGCAATGGCGGTAAGCTCGCGTATGCAGGGCTTGCACCATGTTGCAAAAAAGCTTATAATAAACGGACGCCCCTGGCTGGCGAGAGTCGACGTGTCGACTGTTTTACCACTGATGTTCTTTAGTCTGTATGATGGCAGCTGTGCATTAGCTTGGCCGGCAAATGCAATCAGCATTATTATGACCAGCGGCAGCATTTTGTTCTTTATGCGGTTCTTTACTGTCGGTTTTGTGTTCATGGTTTTGAGGTTCGGAAATGGGTGCTTAATTACGCAAATATAGTGATTTTTCCCAACATGCAAGCCCCTGTAATGGGTTTTGTACACCTGCATAGATGTTTCCTGCAATACTCTTCTCTTTGTTTGTGCTGTCCTTCTGAAAATGCTTTCCCGACGGAGCGGAAAAGCGTTCTTGCGTTCTTCTTTCGGCCGATGCGGTTGTCCGTTTCGGCCGAAGTGTAATTGCGTTTCGGCCGAAATGCATAAGCAAACCGCCCGAAACGCCACCGTTGTGACATCTGTTGGGTGGGAATGGTTTGTCATTATGGGGGTGGGGCAGTAGTGTCATAACCCCATGAGGCGATTCGCCGGACATCGCTGTTTGGGTGTCAATGTGTAGTGACTGCAATGCCCTATGTGCGTTCGCAGGTAAAGTTCTAAGTACGCTTTGTGTGTTTTGAAGTGTGCCTTATATATATAAAGTACGTGCGCACATTATATTATTGTATCTCATAACTCTGACAACAAGGGGTGGTGGTGCTTGGTCAGTTGTCGGTGTGTGGTGATGTCAGACGAAACTGCAAAGCGCTGATGTCAGATGGCCTTGTTGTAACGTGATAGATGTCAGAAAATATGTTAAGACATGAAAATATCGCTAAAATTTACTAAACAAAGCCCAAAAACCGTTTTTATTGTAAACAAGTGTAATTTTGTGGTATCAAAAGTGTGTTGAATTGCTAAGAATTATTAACTTTGTGCCTTACATAGTGTATCTATGTCTAAACGAGAGAAGTAAAAATAATATAAATTTAAAATCAATGTGTATGAAAAACCGTTTGTTCAGGTTTAGCAAGAAGCTCTTCGGAGCAGTTGGCTTGCTTTTGATCGGCGCGTTGATGTATTCTTGTTCAGATGATTATGATCTGCCTGACAAAACTCCAAGTTGGTTGGGTACGAGTATCTACAATTATCTGGAAAAACAAAAGAATTACACCAACACTATTAGGCTGATTGATGATTTGGATTATGCAACTGTGCTTTCAAAGACTGGTAGCAAAACGCTGTTTGTTGCCGATGATGATGCCTTTGCGGAATTCTTCAAGAAAAATGATTGGGGTGTAACTTGTTATGAGGACTTGACCCAACAGCAGAAGAAGTTGTTGCTTCACACCTCTATGCTCGACAACCCTTATCTGCTTGAGATGTTGCCCAACCTTACTTCGTCTGGTACGAACGTGAGCGGTGGCAATCTTGACCTGAACGTCTGCATGCGTCGTCCGACATCATTGGAGATTACGGACTCCATTTCATTCTTCAGTTGGAACAGCCCTGCTATCCCGTCAAGCTACAATGCAAGCGACAAGGACTTCTGGGCACGTTTCAGAACAGAGAGCAAAGGCGGACTCTATATGGCCAACGACGGTAGTGTGCCTATGATGATTCACTGGATTAACGGCCAGATGGAGGAACAGGGCATTACCGATGAGGACTTCGAAATCATCGCTGGCCGTGCGCGTGAGAAGAACGACGTGTTCATCTACGGCAGCAAGATTCTTGAGCAAGACGTCACATGCCAGAACGGTTACGTAAACAGACTCGACCGCGTGTTGCTCGCTCCGACCAATATGGCCGAGATGATTCGCACCAACGGTCGCACAACTCTCTATAGCCATTTGCTTGACCGCTTCAGCGCTCCTTATTATAGTGCTTCGCTTACATCTTCTCTGCGTCAGCTCCCTGGATTTGAGGGCGTTGACTCAGTCTTTGAAAAGCGTTACCTTTCTGAGCGTTCCAAAGGTGCTCAGGCTCTTAGTACCGACCCGTATGGCAAGAAGGTTTCATACTACCTCAACTACGACCCGGGGTGGAACACATATTACAATGCAAGTCGTGGAGTGCAGCAGGACATCGGTGCCATGTTTGCTCCGACCGATGGTGCTATGGAGAAGTACTTCCTCCCAGGCGGTGGTGGCGAATTCTTGATAAACGCCTATGCCACAAAACCTAACACCAAGGAAAACCTGATGGAAAACCTCGACCAGATTCCTCTGGAGGTTATACAGGCCATGATTAACAACCTGATGAAGATTTCGTTCATTGAGTCTGTGCCGAGCAAGTATCTCTCTATCATGAACGATGCTCGCGACCCGATGTTCTCTGACGTTTCTTCGGTTTCGGCATACAGGGCAAAGATTGACACCTGTCTCATTGCAAACAACGGTGTGGTTTATGTTATGAACGAGGTTCGTACACCGGCCAAGTATGCTTCGGTTTCGGCTCCTGCTCTTGTGGGTGACAGTCTCAAAATCTTCAACTGGGCTATCACTGCCGACGATAAGTACATCACCAATCCTAACGCAGCTCCTCTTAACTCGTTTATCTCTACATATCTGTTGGCTATGAGCTCCAACTTCAGTTTCTTCATTCCTACGGACAATGCGCTGAAATGCTACTACGACCCTGTCTCTATGAGTCTGACACAGCCTTATGTGCTTTCGTTCAGCTACGATCCGAAGAATGTGGCTAACCCGATTTCTGCTTATGCCTACAAGTTTGACCCATATACATATCAGGTGGATGATGTGAGAATCAACACGAGCATCAAATCAACACAAATCAACAACCGCCTCAAGGACATGCTTGACCAACATATCATCGTGCATGACTCTTCGGACGTTGACGGAATTTTGAACACTAAAAAGCAGTTCTTCACCTCAAAGGGTGGAGCCCCTGTAATCGTTCATACTACTCCTGGCATCGTTGGCACCAAGGTGCAGGGTGCATGGCAGCTCGAGCATAATGAGTATGCCACTGTAAACGAGTATTTCGACCAGACAAAGAAGACCAACGGCTATGGTAACGGTATGACATACATCATCGACAAACCTCTGCAGGCTACTGTCAACTCTGTATATAAGGTGTTGTCTGACAACGGCAACGAGGGCTCTCCGTACGAGAAGTTCTTCCAGCTCTGTCAGGTTGACCCTGACGTGCTTGAAGAGGCTGGTTTCGCTGACGAATACTCAAGCCGTGCGGATAAGGACAAGGCTTTGGCTAAATACCAGATCTTCTCGTCTTCAAATCCTTGCATGGACTATAACGTACGTTTCTTCAGCACTTACCGCTATACAGTATATGTTCCAACAAATGCAGCTGTTGAAAACGAAATCAACAAGGGCTTGCCCACATGGGAGTCTATTTCCAACTACATAGAGCTTGCTAAGGCCGAAATATCTCGCAACGAGGGTAAGCCGGGCTATGACGTTGAGGCTGCCACTGCTGCCTACAAGACCAGAGCACAGGCCATGTGTACCTGTCTGCTCAACTTTGTGAAATACCACTTCCAGGACGATGCCATCTATAACGACAAGAACAGCATACCGAGCACGGAGTACGAAACAGCTTGTATCAATGCCGAGACCAACCGCTACATCACTGTTACGGTGAAGAATCCTGGCAACAACAAGCTTACCGTAACCGACAAGACCGGCAAGACGTTGTCTATTGATGCTACACATAACAATATCCTCACACGTGACCTCCAGTTTGACAAAGCAGGCTCAAGCGCTTCGACAATTGAAACATCGTCGTTTGCCGTGATTCATCAGGTTGTTCCGACCTCTGGAAGCGATGGAGCACTCAATTTCGTGAAACTTCCAAACGGTCGCTATGAGGGACTTTACAATACTTCTGCCAAGGCTAAGGCTTTTGTGAGAAAGTATCCAATCCGATAAAAAAGTGCAACTATGAATAAGATAAAGTATTTACTGTTATTCATTCTCTGCCTTGGCATTTCTACTGTTTATGCCCAGAAGAGAATTTCGGGACACGTATTCAATCCTAAGGACGGTCCTATCATGATGGCAAACGTACTTGAGATCGACGCCAACAACCGTATCCAGTCTTCTACCCAGACCGACATGAGCGGTAACTTTGCATTGACAATCAAGAACCCTAAAAACAAACTCAAGGTTCACTTCTATGGCTACCGTGTGTTTGAACAAGTTATTGGTGACAAGACTTCGTGGAGAATTCAGTTGAATGAAAACACCCAGTCACTGAAGGTGGTCAATATTGCAGGTCGCAAGGTCGTTAAGTCAAACGGTCTTGTCATTCCGCAGCGTGAAGTTTCGGTCGCAACACAGAAGCTTGACATGGACGAAATGAAAGGTCTCGCTTTTGAGTCTGCCGACCAGGCTCTGCAGGGACAGATTGCAGGTCTTGACGTGGTTGCTAACTCTGGTAACCTTGGTTCTGGAATGAGCATGCGTCTGCGTGGTGTTACCACCATTTCTGGTAACCAGGAGCCTTTGATTGTTGTGGACGGCCATATACTTGAAAACTACACCTCTACCGATGTGGACCTTCAGGATATGGACAACACCGAGCAATTTGCTAACCTTCTTGCTGTCAACGTGGAAGACATCAAGTCTATCGAGGTAAAGAAGGATGCGGGTTCCTGCGCCATGTGGGGAGCACGCGGCTCTAACGGTGTAATCGAAATCACCACCCGCCGTGGTAGCAAGGGTAAGACCCGCGTGTCGGGAAGCTATACCTTCCAGGGCAGCTGGTTGCCTACCGGCATGAAGATGCTCAACGGTGACGGCTACACCATGATGCTTAAAGAGGGTTATTTCAACCCCAAACAGAGTGACCTCACCTCTAATATTATAGAGCTTATGTACAGAAGCGAAAGGCCGATGTACTACAACAACTACAACAAGAACACCGATTGGGTTGACGAGGTAAGCCAGTTTGGTACGGCCAACAAGTTCTTCGTCAGTGTAAACGGTGGTGGTGACCAGGCACAGTTCCGTATCTCTGGTGGTTATGACCACGAAACAGGTACCATTATCAAACAGGTGCTTGACCGTTTCTCAACCCGTATGACTCTTGACTACAATGTGTCTACACGTATCAAGTTCAGCTCAAACTTCAACCTTACCTATACGAAGAACCAGCAGAACTATGTTGACATTCTTGCAAAAGCCTATGACGCTATGCCTAATATGAGTGTCTACCGTTATGACGGTGATGTCAACACGGGAGAATATTTCAAGATGTATCCTCGTGCAGCTGCTCCTGGTGAAGTTACCGACGGTTACACCTCTTATTATCTTGACGATATGATAGCAAACGGCAACCCTGTTGCTTATGCAAATCTTTCGTGGAAAAATACGAGCCAGTATGTGATTACCCCACAGTTTGAACTGGAATATAAACTTATGGGTATTGACGGCTATAGCACTCAACTCAACTACAAGGGTGAGGTCTATATGAACTCAACTTCTAATACCACTGATGCCTATTTCCCTGGCGCGCTCTCCACTGACACTTGGTCAGCGACTGACGGTATCAACAGAACTGCAACATCAACATCGCGTAACTTGAGATTTGAAACAACACACACATTGATTTTCTCTCCAAAGCTCCCACGCGACCACTCGCTGCAATTCCTGCTCCGTGGACAGTTGACAACATCTGACGGTGTTTCAGAAGATATCAATTCTGCCGGTGTAGTAGGTGGTATTACCGACCCGACCATCAGCGCACAGCTCAAGAAGGCCAGCACCTCTACCTCCAAGTCTCACGGACTGAATGGATTGATAACAACCCACTACGCTTTCAAGTCGAAGTATATTCTTGACTTCACGCTGCGTGCTGACGGAAGCACCTCTTTCGGTAAAGACAAGCGTTGGGGATACTTCCCTGCAGTGTCTGGCCGTTGGAACATCAGCGACGAATACTTCTTCCGTCCATTCAAGAAGTATGTCAACATGCTTTCTGTTTCTCCAGGTTGGGGTGTAACGGGTAACTCACCTTCTACTAACTCCATTATGTATAACACCTATGCTGCCAACGGCTCCTACGGTGCAAACGGTAACACATTGGTTGCCATCTATCCTAAGAACCTTCGTCTTACCACCATGCAGTGGGAGAAGACAAGCTCTTGGAACGTAGGTTTTGATCTTAATGTTCTTGAAGACCTCATCCAGATGAACCTTAATATCTACAACAAGCATACGAGCAACCTTATACAGCAGGATGTCAAGATTCCTTCTTCTACAGGTTACTCTACACTTGACTACGTCAACGTAGGTACGATGAAGAACAAGGGATGGGAACTTTCTCTCAACACGAAGCCTATCTTTAAGATTGGCAAGTTCTCGATGAAGGCCAAGTTCAACGCCTCTCAGAACCAGAACCGTGTGACATCTATGGACGCAAGCGTGCTGTCTTCTCTTAACGGTGACTTCAACTACAAGAATGTAACAGAGACATACGGTTCATATCTCAGCCGTGTGCAGATTGGCAATGCCCTGTATTCTATCTACGGTTTCCGCTACAAGGGAGTTTACCGCTATGACTACGAACACTCAGGTTACTTTGCTGACCAGTCTAAGAACGACGTGTTCGGGGCAAACACTGCTGCAGCGGCCGCCGCACGCGGTGAGAACGCCACCTGTCCTATCGCACACGATGCTAACGGCAATATCATCTTTGACGCAAGCGGTAACCCGCTCCGCATGTATTACAACTACGGTGGTATAAACTACCAGTTCTCTGGTGGTGACGCAATCTACGAGGATATCAACCACGATGGTCAGATAAACGAACTCGATATCGTTTACCTCGGCAACTCCAACCCGAAGTTTAACGGTGGTTTCGGCCTTGACTTCTCTTATGGACGTTGGACTCTCAAGACAAGTTTCAATGTGCGTCTCGGTGCGAAAATCATCAACAAGGCACGTATGAAGGCTGAAGATATGCGTACCAACAAGAACCAGTCTACCGCTGTAAACTGGCGTTGGCGCAAGAACGGTGACATTACCGAGATTCCACGTGCCATGAACGCTAATGCAGGTGCGTCATACAATGCACTTCCTTCTGACCGTTATGTAGAGTCTGGCGACTTTATGCGTCTGCAGTATGTACAGCTCTCCTATAGTTTCGACACCAAGGATTTGCGTCGTTACGGCTTGAAGGGCCTGAGTTTCTATATTTCCGCCAACAACCTGTTCTTCTTCACCAAGTATTCCGGTGTTGACCCGGAACATGCCGCAAGCGGTTACAGCCCTGCGTATGACGATGCAAAGACTCCTCGCTCACGTTCGGTAACATTTAGCTTGAATGTACAGTTCTAAATCTTAAACAATAGGATAATATGAAAAACATGAAGATATATAATAAAGTAATACTGCCAGTATGCTTTGCTGTTGTGGCATTGTTTTCCTCCTGCAGTGCTTTTGACGACTTTCTGACGGTATATCCTACCAACCAGATTACCGGCGAGCAGTTTTGGGAGGACAAGAACGACCTTTTGAATGTGGTTGGTTCTTGCTATGTCCAGCTGAAGTCTTTGCCTGTTGCCAAGCGTATGTTTGTATGGGGCGAGTTGCGCTCTGACAATCTTCTGCTTACCTCGGAAAGCAACACCGACTTCAAGAATATTATGAATGCCAACCTCCTGCCGACCAACGGCTGGTTTGACTGGGCTTCGTTCTACAAGGGTATCGGTTATTGCAACCTCTGTCTGCAAAAAGGACCGGAGGTAGTGAAGAAAGATGCCAGTTTCCAAGAAAATGACTGGAAGCCTGTTGAGGCAGAACTCAAGGCTTTGCGTGCCCTCTACTATTTCTATCTTGTACGTGCTTTCCGTGACGTACCGTTCGTGATAGAGGCCAACGATACCAGTGAAGGTGCTACGGACCCTGTGCCTCAGACTGCATCAGAAACCATCCTTACCTATCTCATCAACGACCTTGAAGCAGTAAAGGATAACGGAATGAAAAATTTCGGTAACGATGAGTTCAACAAGGGTCGTTTTGGCAAAAGAGGCATCTATGCCCTCTTGTGTGACATGTATCTTTGGAGAGCCTCTAAGAACTCTTCAGCAGACTCTCTCGCCAAATATCCGGGTGAGGCAGAGGCTGACTACCGCAAGGTAATTGAATATGCGGATTTCCTCTCGCAGGATATGCTGGTGGATTTCAAGGGTGGAAACGGCAGCACATCGCGTGCGCTGTATTACGGTCATGAACGTTCTCCGTTCCCTAACGAAGCCCCGCTGCCTCTGTATGTGAACGACAAAAGCAAACGCGTGACAGACAATGCTTATTCACAGATTTTCGGCTATAACTTCTCTTTGGAGGATATCTTCGAAGTGTGTGACGGAATAGGTGTGTCCAGTAGCACCGAAGGAAGTCTGAAATCAACATATTTTGGTAGTTATTCTGGTAATTTCAATGCCGGTATGTTCTCGGCTGCGGCTCCGTTCCAAAACATTTCCTCCAAGCCTGATGACAAGAATAACATATTTTCCAAGACCGACCTCAGATACTATGAAACTATCATGAAGCCGTCCGGTTCAACCGTAAATGCTGTCTATAACATTTCGAAGTTTGTTGCCAGAAGTGTAACTATTGACGGTTGTGATGACATCACTAAGACTTCATCTACTGTTACATACAATTGGGGAACTAATGAGGACAACTATAAGGTGTACCGCATGACCGACATTCTCTTGATGAAGGCGGAGGCTATTGCCTGCTTGCAGCAGTATATCCTCAAGACAGATGATGAAACCATGCTCAAGGAAGGCTTTAGAGTTGCCAAGGCAGTGTTTGCCCGTTCTAATCCTATGATTGACCAAAACGATGACCTTGTGTTTGAGAACTACAGTTCAGGCCAGACCCTTGAAGACTTCGTGATGCGTGAGCGTCAGCGTGAGTTGTTTGGTGAAGGCAAGCGTTGGTTCGACCTCGTTCGTTATGCTTTGCGTCAGGGCAACACCCAGAAGATGCTTGGTCTGCTCGTTGCAAAATATAGCACCAATGCAAGCGCAATCAAAGCTAAGCTCGCTACAATCAATTCTCTGTACAACCCTGTATATAAGGAGGAGATGAAGGTCAACACTGCGTTGGTACAGAATCCTGCTTGGGTAACAGATGAAACTATTGAGAAAAACTGATCCTGGTGGTCTGATATAAAGTAAATTCACAAATTCAAAAAGAATTGATTATGAAAAATAAATATGTAAAATTGGTCACCAGTGGTTTCCTTGGGTTAATGGCTGTATTTTGCCTTAATTCATGTAGCGATGACCATTACGACTTGAATTCCACCAATGCCAAGGGTACACTTTGGGAGAACCTCAGTGCCACAGGAGAGTGTAATGACTTTCTGGACATCCTTTCGAAGTCTTTGGTGAGCAAGAAGGCATACGGAGTGCCGGTGTCTATTACCTATGCTGACTTGCTGAAGGCCAGCAACTCCATGACGGCTTGGGCTCCTAAGGACGGCACCTATGATGCCCAGAAATGGAAGGACCTTCTTGCTGAGGCCAAACGGTTGGAAGAAAGCGGAGACCTTGTTGGGGCCACCGATAAATATAAAACAGTGGAAAAGCAGTTCGTTAAGAATCACCTTTCCTACTTTAACTATAACGGTAGCTATCCACAAAGCAAGCGCATTGCTTTGGCAAACGGCAAGTATGTTGATTATAACGCCGGTGAGGGAACAGTGAAGGGCATAGCCATTGAAGGTGGCAACCTTCGTAATATCCCCTCTGTAAACGGTACTGCCCACGTGCTTTCTTCCTATCTGCCTTATGCCTATGACCTCAAGGAGATTATTGATGTCACCCCAGAGTTGTCATCAATGCACGATTATATAGCAGACAAGGACACTATGATATTCTTGGAGTCCTCAAGTATTAAGGGTGCAACAGTTGACGGTCAGGTGCAGTATGTAGACTCTGTGTTTCTTGAAAGAAACAAGGTAATGCCTTACATTGCTACCGCTTCGGACTCGTTGGTGGCCGCAATCTACTTTACCAACGATGCTTGGGAGAAGGGCGTGGAGCATGCAAAGAAGTTCTTCCAGTATAAGAAAGCTTATTCGTACCTTGACGAGAGAGGTTCTCTCTACACCGACTCTTTGCAGGCAGACTCTGTTCAGGAGGCCAAGGCTGTTGAGGCCCTGTTCAGTAATATGTATTACAGTTTGAATGTTCAGCCCGCCTTTGACGCATCAAACGCCTCTGTTGAAAGTGTCAAGAGCTTTTTTGAAAATGCTGACTCCTTGATATCAACCTCATATTACACGCAGAACAAGTATTATCAGAGGGCGCCGTATTGCAAGGTGCTTACTGACGGTGCTACTCCGATAGAGGTATCTAACGGATATGCGTTCCTTGTAGACAATTTCAATTTCAAGGCAAACAAGTCATGGCAGTTTGACTTAACGACAGAGGCAGAGGGCGGTTACTTTGTTAACACCCAATACTCCAAGTCTCTGTCAACTGCAGCGCCTACGGGTGTTCGCCACGTAGTGTCAAGTGCCACCATCAATCCGAAGGTGTCGGGTAAGTTGAGTCAGGATGCTTATCAAGAGTTCCTTCCTTCCTCTTCTGCCGCAAACCCACAGGTTTCGTTTAACCTTATTGATGTTCTTTCCGGCACTTATGACATATATGCTGTCTTTGTTCCGGAAAATATCAACGACAGCACAAACACCAGTCCGAAGGCCAACAAGTTTACTGCAACTCTTACCTATGACTATGATGCTAAGGGCAAGCAGTTGACTGTAAATTCTACAGGTGGCACAAAGGGTGTGTTCCTGACTGATGTCACCAAGGTTGACACAATCAAGTTGTTTGAGAATTACAAGTTTGATGTTTGCTACTACAACATCAGCAAATCCAACCCGATGCTTACAATCACAAGTGCGATAAAGCTCGCTGACCGTAAGAAGTGTACTCCTAACCTGAGGATTGACTGTATCTTATTAGTAGCTAAAGATGAGTAAGCCCATTAACTATAAAAATAGAATACAATGAAAAATATATTCAGCAATTATCTTTTAGGTAAGATTTTCGGTGCGGGTCTGTGCCTTTTCTTCCTTGCTGGTGCTACACCGCTCTATGCTCAGGACGATGTTACCGAGCATGACGGTGACGCAGAAGAGGAAGTGGCAGTCAAGCGCCCTGTTGTTGCCAAGCTTCCAACTTATCCGATGCGTGAAGTGAAGGGTCTGGTACTTGATGCTGCTACAAAGGCTCCTCTCGCTGGTGTCAGGGTGCAGTCGCTCAATGACCCTCGTTTCTCGGCCATGACTGGAGAAGATGGCAAGTACACACTCTCTGTTCCTACATTTGAAACTACGTTGTATCTCTCTACTCCTGAATACAATGCCATTCAGACGGCTATCAAGGAGGGCGAGCAGACTTTGGAGCTCTATAGCTCAGAGTTTAATGCCTTCTATAAGAGTTCGAATCAGGTGTTTACCAAGGCTGAGGCATCGGTGTCAAACAGTTCTGCCATTTCGATGGAGACAGATATCGAAAACACCCTCAATGCCAATGTGCTTACCACAATGCGTGGCGGAATGCCTGGACAGGGTGCCAACATGCTTATCAACGGTATCACCTCGCTCAACACTGTAACCCAGCCGCTCATCGTTGTTGACGGTGTAATTTGGGATGCCCAATATGATAGATATTCTCTCCATCAGGGCTTCTTCAATAATGTGCTGAACACAATTGACCCAGAAGATATCGATAAGGTGAGGATTATCAATACCGGTACTGCTCTGTATGGTGCCAAGGGTGCTAATGGTGTGATTGAAATCACTACCAAACGTGCCAAGGAACGTGCCACACGCATCAACGTGCGCTTGTATGGTGGTTTTGAAACCCGTCCTAATACCATTGACGTTCTCAATGGTCCACAATACCGCAACTATATGTCGGACATTCTCGGAACCTTTACTCCGAGCGATGGTTCTTCAACCACTTCTGCGTTGCAGAGCATTGCTTCACAGCCGTTCATGAACGAGGATCCTACGTACACATATTACAAGTTGTACCACAACAATTCTGACTGGCAGCATGGCTTGTATCAGTCTGCCTTTACACAGAACTACCGTGTCAATGTACAGGGAGGTGACGACATAGCTCTGTATGGTCTTTCTCTTGGCTACACCACTTCGGATGCAACAGCAAAGAAGAACGACTTCAGCCGTCTGAACATCCGTTTCAACACAGATGTAATCTTGTCAAGCAAACTTGATGCATCATTCGACATTTCCTATGGCCGTACCACGTACAACCTTCGTGACAACGGCTGGGCGCAGAACTACAAGACTTCAAACATGGCCTCGCCTAACGTATTGGGTGCCATTATTCCATCGATGATAAGCATTACAGATTACTTCCTCTATTGGGACGAGGCAACTAAGTCAAACAAACTTGGCGAAAACAAAGCTGTATATTCAGGTAAGACATATACAGACAACAACAACCCGTTCAGGTTCAGCGAGGATTATGGGACGGACGCATTGGCCAACCCGTACTGGATTTTGCACAACGGTGAGGGTAATAACAAGAACTATCAGGAGCAGACCCAGTTCTCGCTCAATGTTAATCCGCGTTATCAGCTTACCCCCTGGCTTCAGATTGGCGACCGTTTCAGCTATGGCATCAACCGTGTGTCAGAACTTTATTACCTGCCTTATGACGGAACTCCAAGCAAGTTCGCAGAGGGCATTGGTACAATCTCAAGTGTTGTAAAGTCGCAGTTTGCTGACGAGACCACTGTGTTCAACAATCTCTATGCATCTTTTGACAAGAAATTTGGTGCACACTCTGTCAAGGCTACAGCTGGTTTCCGTCTTGCATCGTATGGCTACTCAATGAGCTATGTTTCTGGTTACAACAACACCAACGACAAGATGCCAAACGTCTCAGAATCTCTCCAGTATCTCACTTACGGTGGTACTAAGGACAACTGGATGAACCTTGCATATTATCTTGATGCAAGCTACATTTACAAGAACCGCTACTATATCAACGGAACGTTTACTGCAGAAGCATCTTCACGTTTCGGTGAAAACACCAAGGAGGGAGTAAAACTCTTCGGCACCAATTGGGGTCTGTTCCCATCATTGCAGGCAGGTTGGTTGATATCCTCTGAGCCATGGTTTGATGTGCCGGTAGTGAACTTCCTGAAGATTGCTGCAGGTTATGAAGAGTCTGGTAATGACAATATCGACTACTATGCATCACGTACGTACTTCGAAATTCAGAAATATCTTGGTGCCGCAACGTCATTGAATCTTGCAAACATCTCCAATTCCAAGATTCAGTGGGAAACGACCCGCCGCTTCAACATCGGCCTTGAGACCTCACTGCTTAACAACCGTGTAAGTCTCGGCGCAAATGTATATTTCAGCAAGACCTCTAATCTTCTTGCAAAAGTAAACCTTGATTACCTCACTGGTCTCAAGTCAATGTGGGCAAACTCTGGCGAGATGACAAACAAGGGCTTTGACGTCAATGCCAATGTCGCCATTGTTAATACCAAGGACTTCAAGTGGAAGGCAGGATTCTCGATAGGTCATTATACCAACGAAATCAAGAAGCTTCCTTCGTCAACCATCACTACCTATAACCTTGCGGCCGATGGCTCAAAGGAGAGTGTTTACAAAACCATCAAGGGCTACACCTCTTCCATCTATGGCACAGACAACATCCTCACTACAGTGGGTGAAGCCGCTGGTGTGTTCTACGGTTACAAGACCAAAGGTGTCTTCGCAACAGATGCAGAGGCCGCCAATGCAGGCAAGTACGGTTATCTTCGTTATCCTACCGGTTTTGCTGGTGATTCTTACCGTAACTTCAAGGCTGGTGACGTACACTTCGTTGACCAGAACGGTGACGGTTGGATTTCAGAGGCCGACAGGGTCAAGATTGGTGATGCTAACCCTGAACTGTACGGTAACATCTTTACCTCTTTCACTTGGAAGAAGTTCCGTCTTGACGCTATCTTCAAATATTCTATCGGTAACGACGTGTTCAACTATCAGCGTTCACAACTCGAGGGAGGCTGCAACCTGTGGAACCAATCAAAGGCTATGGCTAACCGATGGACCTATGAAGGCCAGAAGACCAGTGTGCCTCGTGCCGTATTGGCAGGTTCTTCAGAGTGGGTAAACAACGAACGCTTCTCTGACCGTTGGATTGAAGACGGTTCTTTCCTTAAGCTTAAGAATATCCGTTTGACATACGACCTTCCGCTTTCTCTGACATGGCTTCAGGGCTTTGCAGTCTGGGCAGAGGCCAACAATGTGTTTACAATCTCAAAATACACTGGTTCAGATCCAGAGAGTTCGTGCAGCAACGGAGTCCTTTATAGAGGCATTGACGCTGGTTTGCTTCCAGTATCACGCAGCTTCAACTTCGGTGTAACTGTTAATCTGTAAAAATATCATGACGATGAAAAGAATTTCAATTATATCACTGTTTTCGCTTGTCTTGTCTGCCTGCATGTTGACAACATCATGTGATGACATGCTTACTCCAGACATGGATCGTTATGCCAAGGAGGATAAGTTTGGACAAGACTCAATTTATTCTGCGCTGGGTGTGTTGCGAAGCATCCAGAGAGTGGCAGAGCGCACCATCATTCTTGATGCGAGCCGCAGTGACATGGTTAAGGGCGGAGCATATACAACAGATTCCATCAACGACCTTGTCAACTTCAATAATCCCCAAGATGGCTCGTCTGCACTATGCAATGTTGCTGACTATTACCACATTGTAAACTCCTGCAACTTCTATCTTGCCAATGTTGATACGACCATTACCGTAAACGGCAAAAAGGAGATGCTCAAGGAGTGGGCACAAGTACAGTCTATGCGTGCATGGGCCTACATTCAATTGGTACGTAACTATGGTGAGGTTCCTTTTGTGACAGTCCCTGTAGGAAGTACGAGCGAGGCTGACAAAATCGCTGCTACGGCAGGTAAGGCCAATGCCTCCAATCTGGCTTCTCTGCTCGTGAAGAACGGGTTGGAGTATGCCTATTCTATCCAGTATGCTGAGGGTATGCCTAACTATGGCACATTCAACAACGGAACATCATCCTACAGTTCGCAGGAGAACTTGTTCCCTGTAGAGCTGATGCTGGCTGACGCTTACCTTATGGCGAACGATTATGCTAACGCAGCCAATTACTACTATCAGTACTTCAGATATAATTGTTCTGCAACCCCGACATTCAACAACTGGCAAACGTTTCGTTGTGCATATACGACAATGAGTATGACCGGACGTGATGATGAGAAGTATGTGAACTCGGGCAGCGCCTCAAACATTTTTGATGGTAGTTCATTGGAAGACAACATCATTTGTGCAACAAGTGCTACTACGCCTGCAACCGGCCAGACACTTACTCAGATTCAGAATGTGTTCGGATTTAAGACGACCATCTCTGGAACAAGCATCTACGGAACTCCTAATGAGCAATATGCACAGCTCGTTCCCTCTAACCAGTATCTTACCACCAGTACTGCACAGCGCTATAATGCCTACACTATTGAGGGTGATGTGGTAAAGATGGAAGGTATAGAGCCTGGTGACGGCCGCTTCATTGCTTTCGCTCCCAAGTGCCGACTTAGTGGCGGTTCTACAGAACGCCTTGTTGGCAAGTTTATGAATGTTGGTGTCCCAAACCAAGGTTATAACTCCAACACGTTTTTTACTCGGGCTTCTATCAACTATTTCATCCAACTTTACCGTCTCCCTGTTGCGGTACTCCGCTATGCTGAGGCTGTAAACCGTCTTGGATTTCCTGAACTTGCGTTCGGTATACTTAAAGACGGACTTATCCAGCAGAACTTGCCTGAATACGGCACGCTGGATGTTGTAAAGAGTGACAAGAAGTTCGTGAAAATATATGATACAACTGATGGCTCTTTGATAAGAACCGATACTGTTCCCGGCATTGTTGTCGGCAAGTTGAACAATGATGGACAGTCTGCCAAAGCCGACTACACGGTTGACTCTACAACGTTGGTTTTTGGTGACAAGTATGTAGGCAATTTCATTCCTAATGAGCCAAACGACAGCATCAAGGGAACAGCTCTGTCTGAAATTCCTGAAGATGTGCAGAATAGTTGGCGTGACGTGGAATACCTCCTCAATCCAAAGGCATTTACCGGTGGTATGTATTACCTGTCAATGGAAGAGGCCAAGGCTATGACACAATACCCATTCCTCAACTTCTCTGATGCAATATGGTCGGTGGAAACCTCTGTCAACGAGGCTACAGATGCTGGTATCCATTCGCGTGGAAGCGGAATGTGTGCAGGTCGTTATGACACAGTCTACACCTATGCAAAGCAAGTGGCAGAGAAGTTGGCAGAGGAGTATGCTCGCCAAAACAATCTCAGCTACGCCGAGCAAAAAGCCTATGCCAAGACTCTTTACAATGGTGACGAGTTGTTGGTAACCGACAAGGAGGCTATCAAAAATGCGGTGGAAAATATCATCGTTGACGAACTTGCTCTCGAAACGGCTTTTGAAGGCAATCGCTATGGTGACCTTATCCGTATCGCCGGACACAAGAATGAAGCAGGTTATAATGGCACAGACTGGTTCGCCTGGAAGATTGCCCGTCGTAATAACAACTTCACTGACAACGCAGCTCTCTTTGACGCTTCGCTCAAGGCAAAACTGCTAAACAAGTCCAACTGGTATCTCAGTCTCCCGAAATGATAACAACAGACCGATAATGGTCTTTTTGAAAAATAAAAAAAGCGGTGTTTACTTCAAACACCGCTTTTTTGTTCCTATAACGTTTGTACGTCACGATTTGTTTGTACTTTTACAACCGATTAGCCAAGGCGCGTTGGCGTGCTGTTATTCTGAGTCGACAGAGCCTTCAAAGATGTCATTTACGAGCTAATGACCGATTTGGGATAAACCTGATGGCAGAAAGAAAGACAGTTTGCAATGGCATAAGAAGATATACGTTACGCGGCCTGACAGTCGATACGATTAAGAAAAACAAACCTTTGTATAGTGGCAAAACATAATGAATTGGGCAGGTTGGGAGAGCGAGTGGCAGCCAGATTTCTTTTGATGAATGGTTATAGCATCATTGCTTCAAACTGGCGCTATGGCCATAAGGATATTGACCTCGTATGCAATAAAGACGGAACAACGGTATTTGTGGAAGTCAAGACACGCGCTACTGACAATTTTGGCACACCAGAAGATGCGGTGGACTATCGCAAGATGCGCAATCTTGTTAGTGCCGCAAATGTCTATATGATGCGCAATAATGTGGAGGGGCCTGTTCGCTTTGATGTTATTGCCGTGGTGGGGGAGAGAGAACCATTCAAGGTTACCCACTTCCCTGATGCTTTTAATCCTTACAGCCTTACGGAGCATTGACGGTATTCGCTCGGGTTGTTTTGGTCATGTTGCCAAGCGTAGGCCTGAAAGGTATATGATGACTTTTAAACCCAATTCGGCCATTAGGATTTGTTGTGTTTTGTTTTTTAGAAGAGCAGATGTTGCTTGTCCTTTTCGCGAATAATAGCGGGCTGTTTTGAGCTAAAAACAAGCAGTAGATGCCTTATAAAAAACAAAAGGCAATAAGAAGTAACAAAATAGATGTCATTTGCGACCTCCTGACTTCGTCACTCAAAAATTCTGTATTTTATAATTGGCTGATAAACAATATTTTGTATCTTTGCGTACCCTCGTTTTGGGGTACGCAAAAGATTTTTTAACTATGTTTGTCAAAAGAAAGAAGAATCGGTCTGGAACAACAAGCGTTGTAGTTGCAGAAAAATCAAGGGGCAATTATAAAGAGTTGGTTACTATTGGCATTGCCAAAGATTCAAGCGAAATAGACAGTCTGGTAAATGCCGGTTATGAATGGATTTCCAGAGAGAATTCGCGCCGCTATCCCCAACTTGACCTTTTCGGAGAAATACAGATATACCGATACAGGATGTATACACAGCATATCACAACCTGTGGCATG
>USTH01000008.1 GCA_900557555.1 uncultured Prevotellaceae bacterium
AACAATGTCTGATGACAAAGTTTCGGGCTTGTTTGTTATAAGAATCCTCGGGTGAGGGTCTAAATCCCAATTAGGTCGTTAGGAAGTAATAAAAACAAGTCATTAACGACCTAATGACCGATTTGGGTTAATCCTCGATAAGGTTTTTGCCCGTCATTTCCTTGGGCTGCTCCAGCCCCATGATATGCAGGATGCTCGGTGCCACATCGGCAAGTATGCCATCCTTTACTTTGGCATTTTTGTTTTCGCTGACATATATGAATGGCACAGGATTGAGGGAGTGGGCCGTATTTGGCGTGCCATCTTCGTTGACAGCATGGTCGGCGTTACCGTGGTCTGCAATGATGATGGTTTCATAACCTGTTTCATTGGCAGCGGTCACCACATCCTTCACGCAGTTGTCAACAGCGGTTACGGCTTTTTCGATAGCCTCGTAGACACCGGTATGTCCCACCATGTCACCATTGGCAAAGTTCACCACGATGAAGCTGTATTCGTCTTTTTTGATAGCCTCCACGAGCTTGTCCTTGACCTCGTAGGCAGACATCTCGGGCTTAAGGTCATAAGTAGCCACCTTGGGAGAGGCCACCAGAATGCGGTCTTCACCCTCATAAGGTGTTTCGCGTCCACCGTTAAAAAAGAATGTGACGTGAGCATATTTTTCGGTTTCGGCAGTATGGAGCTGTTTTAACCCCTTGCTGCTGATATATTCACCAAGTGTGTTCTCCACGTTCTCCTTGGGGAAGAGCACTCCTACCCCCTTGAAGCTCGCATCATAGGGTGTCATGCAGTAATACTTAAGGCCGGGAACAGTGTGCATTCCCTCTTCGGGCATATCCTGCTGGGTCAGCACCACCGTAAGCTCCTTGGCACGGTCGTTGCGATAATTGATGAACACCACCACATCGCCTTCTTTTATTCTGCCATCAACATTGGCATTTACAAGCGGCTCCATAAATTCATCGGTGTCCTTGTGGTCTTCGGTGTCAGAGTCGTAGCAATACTGCACTCCCTCTACCATGTTGTCCACCTCCTTACCCTTGCCACTGACGAGTTGGTCGTAGGCAACCTTGATGCGGTTCCATCGCTTATCACGGTCCATAGCGTAGAAACGGCCGATGATTGAAGCAATAGCGGCACCGTTAGTCTCACACACGCCGGTAAGTTTCTCTACAAAACCCTTGCCTGAACGAGGGTCTGTGTCACGCCCGTCCATAAAGCTGTGTACAAAAGTTCTGCCGTCAAGGCCAAACTCATGAGCTATTTCAATGAGCTTGATTAAGTGGTCGAGCGAAGAGTGAACGCCGCCTGTCGAAGTAAGACCCATGAGGTGGAGGTTCTTGCCGTTTTCCTTTGCATAGGTGTAAGCTTCGTTCACCCGGTCTTTGATAGAACCGTCTGCACAGGCGCGGTTAATCTTCACCAAGTCTTGATAGACAATGCGGCCGGCGCCTATGTTGAGGTGGCCGACCTCCGAGTTGCCCATCTGCCCGTCAGGCAGCCCTACAAACTCTCCACTTGCCTGAAGCTCCGAGTGGGCGTAGGTCTTGTTAAGATAATCCAAGTAAGGGGTCGGCGTAGAATAGATTACGTTGCTCCTGTCTTTTTTTCCGATTCCCCATCCATCGAGAATCATAAGAAGTGCTTTCTTTGCCATCGTTGTTATATTTTTATGTTTAATCTTCAAATTAAGTAGGTATTCAAATTTATTTTAATATTTCAAGTAGGTTTTGTTCTTGTCATAATAGTTTTCTTTTGCGCATCTATTATCTTTATTTTCAGTCACAATGCCCGCATTGCTCCTTCAAAGAAAAATAATATCTGCATCAAAATAAAGCCATTCTGACTATAAACTAATTTTGAACACCTACTTATTTTGCTTGAACAACTGCTATTTCAGTGGTTGCACCTGTCACTGACACGAGTTTTACTGCACCCCTGCGTTCAGCACCCGTGGCATTGGCATCGTAGTTGATTGTAGCTTGAAACTGCTGTCCGAAACGTGTGCCGGCAAAATCATTGTCAAGCACGTGCAGCCATGAATTCTCCGTTGTAAGGATAGCGTCATTATAGACCGTAAAAGCAATCTTCACCGCACCGGCACCGCGCTGGAGCTTCGTGACAAAAAGGTCTGTGCCGCCCGTCCTGTTTCTGGCTGGCTTCGTGATGTTTAGGTTGCCCAACTGCTTGACCTGCAGTGACACCGTCCTGTTGTTTGCTTCAACGGTGATGGCTGTAGTGCGGTCTTGGCCAGTGGTATTAGGATTTATCACTATGCACTCGCTCTTGGTCAGAGCTTGCCCATAAACATAGTTTATATGGTAGTTTATTGTCGGGCGCGCAGTTTGTTTAAAATTAATCCAGTCGCAATTGGTGTTTGCTACCCAACTGTCTGTCGACACCACATTCACCGAGTCGTGGGTCTGGTCAGCATAGTAGCTGACAAGGTTAGAATTCGAAGTAACCGACCTTACACCTATAGTGTGAGAATCAGGATCGTCACTGCAACTCGCAAAAAAGGCAAAAGCACCCATCAGTACCGCCAGAATTAATACGATTTTTTTCATTGTAGATGTATTTATATTTTTGTTTGTGCAAAGTTACTAATTTATTTCGCCCCTACAGATAGCGGTGGCCTAAAAATCAAGATACAATAAGTCCTAATGACATCTTTTTGGGTTACTTCCACTGGCACATCGTCGGGAGTTTTACAACCACACGAAGCAAAAAGCAGTGAGAGAGTCCTTCTGCCTTAACATTTTTTATTCCGCCTCACAACACCGCCCCAAAGCAAAAAGACTACCTTTGCATAGCAAAACAGAATTACGACAATGAGAAAAACAAGACTCCTTATAGTAGCTTCGGCTCTGTTACTTGCGCTTGCCGCTGCCACACAGACCAACGCCCCAACACCGGGGAAGCACATCATGAAGCGTCTGGGGCTGACAGGCAAGACACTGAAGGCAGAGGGCGTCGGGGCATGGTCGCTGCCCGACGGTGGCATGGTCTATGCGTCACACCCTTTCTGCAGCGGCATAAAAGGCTTTAAAGGGCCAACCCCACTCTATATTGCCGTTTCAAAAACTGGCAGGATAACTGCTGTTGCACCCGACAGAAATTCCGAAACGCAGTCTGTATGGGCAAAGGTGCAGGGGTCGCATCTGTTCAAGTCATGGAACGGTCGGAGTCTCAAGAGCGCCGCCACCGCCAAAGTGGATGCCGTTTCAGGAGCCACCTACAGTTCTACGGCAGTTATCAGAACCGTAAAGGCCACCTCCGAGAAATTCAGCAAATAGCAGACGCACCCCTCTCGACAAAAACAAATGTAAAAAGCTGCCGTTTCCTTTGGATATTGCCAAAGAAAATCATAATTTTGCACTCGCAGAACTGCTTTTAGCAAGTTTTCTGCTTCATTTTTCCTCTGAAAGAGGCTCGAATGGTGGAATCGGTAGACACGAGGGACTTAAAATCCCTTGCCCCGGAAGGGGCGTGCGGGTTCAAGTCCCGCTTCGAGTACAAAGGAACCTTGAGAAGCCCCACAACTTGGGCACATCAAAAGGTTCCTTTTTTGTTTTCCCTGACCCTTCTTATTACCTTTTGTTTTTTATAAGGCATCTATTGGCTTGGTTTTAGCTCAAAATAGCCTCGCAATATGTTCCTTTTTAACAATGCTATATACTTACTGCCATACACCGGTGTTGGTAGTGGCATCACTCGTGCACTTGACGAAGATATCAATGTCACGTTTATGAATAATGACAAGGCACAGGAATTTGTCATCACGGTTTGGAGAGGAAAAAGTAACCCAGTCGAAGACCATGACACCAAACTTAGACACTCTGACACCAACTTAGACACTAGACTTAGACACTCTGACACCAACCATGACACTAAAAGAGTGCCATTGACGAATAAACAGACGCATAACGCAAGAAAAACACACTACACTGTACACACGAGATAACCGCAGACACGCAGAAGTTCAAAGAGCAGTCTAAATCTTCTAGCACGACTGTGGGGTATATCTGGTGAACGAGTCCTGCCAGAGGTATTCCCTGCGTCTTACATCTTCTACCCCAGCAGGTTAATGTTAAGCTCCGCACACTCTCGGCGCATGGACTCTGGCCAGATGGAGCACTGTATTTCACCGATGTGAGCCTTCTTGAGGTACAGCATGCAAAGGCGTGACTGACCAATGCCTCCACCGATGCTAAGCGGCAGTGTGCCGTTGAGCAGGCGCTTGTGGAAATACAACTCCTTGCGTTCCTCCTTGCCGCTTGACTTGAGCTGACGCAGAAGGGTTTCCCTGTCTACACGAATGCCCATGGACGATACCTCCACGGCACGGTCGAGCACATCGCTCCATATCATGATGTCGCCATTGAGTCCAGGCAGTCCGAGACTCGAAACAGTTGAATAGTCGTCATAGTCTGGGGCGCGCCCGTCGTGGGGCTTTCCGTCACCAAGTTCACACCCGATGCCGATGATAAACACCGCACCTTTTTCTCTGGTAATGGCATCTTCGCGCTCCTTCGGTGTCATGTCGGGAAACCTCTGGCGCAATTCCTCTGAATGGATAAAGAATATCTCGGGTGGCAGCGACGGCTTAATCTGCGGATAGGTCTCGCAAACCAGAAACTCTGTGCGGAGGAAAGCCGCATAGATGTCGTTTACGATAGCCTTCAGAAAATCCATGTTGCGCTGGTCAGCGGTGATGACACGTTCCCAGTCCCATTGATCCACATAGAGCGAGTGTAGGTTGTCGAGTTCCTCGTCGGCACGTATGGCATTCATGTCGGTGTAGATACCATATCCGGGCTGTATGTTGTATTCAGCCAAGGTTAGACGTTTCCACTTGGCAAGCGAATGTACCACTTCGGCCACCTGGTCGCCAAGGTCCTTGATGGGAAAATTGACAGCGCGCTCGTTGCCGCTGAGGTCATCGTTGATGCCCATGCCACGAAGCACAAACAGCGGTCCGGTGACTCGCTGCAATCTGAGGCCTGTGGCCAGATTTTGCTGGAAGAAATCCTTTATCTTCTTTATGCCCTGTTCCGTTTGCTGGGGATCAAGCAAAGGTCTGTAGGGCGGAATGTGATATACTTTACTCATGATGTCTAATTGTTGAGCCCACAAAATTACACATTTTTTTTAAATGACAATACATTTTGCAAGCATCTCTTGCCCGATAATGCCGTTTTGTCAACAAACAGGCTTCTTTTCCATGTGTTCCGCACCACATACCCCGCACGCATGGCAAAGCTGTGCATCATTCCTTGTCGGCTTTCTTTTTTGCCATGCTGTTGAACTTGTAGCACACATGCAACAATGCGTAGCGAGGCATAGAGTTGTACCAAGTGTCAGTGCGCCCCTGTGCATTGATAACAGTGTAAACATTGCTGAGCTGACCGAGAATGTCATGAGCCTCAAGCCTCAACACAAGAGCCTTGTTCTTAAGGAAAGACCGCGAAAGATTAAGATTCCATACAAAATGGTCATCGTTCATCGACGACTCGTTGTAGCCGCGGCGAGAGAAGAGGGAAAAACTTGTGTCGTATTCAAAGTCCCACACAAGCGGGCCGTTTGAATTTACTCCATAACGGAGGTCTACCGCATTCACACGACTAAAATTCTGACGGTCGCTGTTTTGCATTTTCCAGTCTGCACCGAAATTAAACGAAACGTTGTATTTCTTGTACTTATAGACACAGCCCAGAAATTCACTTATTGTATAGTTGTGTACCACACTACGCAGGGGGGTAGCAATCTGGTTAAGAGTCTCGGTGATGTAGTCCACGTTATGATTGTAGTTAAAGCCTACATGTTGTTTCAGAGTAAGACGGTCTTTCTTGTCTACTGTCCGTTCAAGATTCACATGCGACGAAAGGCTCCAGTTTCCGTTGATATTGCGAGGTTGATAGGTGGTGACACCTGTGGAGCGGTCATAGGTAGTGGTAGAAGCGACAGCGTTGCTTGTCTGGTTCCAGCTTGCAGTGGCACCGTAATTCTGCATGTGCTTAGAGTTGCTGTACTGATACCACATGTTTATGCCATTGTTTACAGAATTCTGCAGATTGGCATTGCCCCTTGAGATAAACAACGGATTGGTGTCGTCTATCAAGTCAAGCAGATAACCCATTGAAGGCAGAGCCTCGCTACGGTAATAGGCAAAAGAGAAGTTTGATACTACCCCCGTGTTTTCATTGTGCGAGAAG
Source organism: uncultured Prevotellaceae bacterium (assembly GCA_900557555.1). Lineage (GTDB taxonomy): Bacteria > Bacteroidota > Bacteroidia > Bacteroidales > Bacteroidaceae > UBA6382. The sequence continues at coordinate 6,216 of USTH01000008.1, forward strand.
TTGTAAATGGAGAGCGTGTTGTTTAATGATGTGAGATGCGCCTTTTTGCGCCGGCCGCCATTCGAGCGTGTATCCTCTATCATGTCCTGCTCAATCATAAGAGGCAGGGAGATGCTTACGGTCCAATCCTTGTAGAATTTGAGGCGTCCGGTCAACATGGGGCGATGGCTGAGAGTTGTGATAGTGCGATGATAGGAGTTTTGACGGTCTTTGGTTTCAAGATAGCTCGTTGACGGCAGTGTGCCTAACGGGTGGGCGTCAAAATCATCCCAGCCTGGCAGCGAGTCGAGACGATAGCGGTCGGGATTGTTTTTGTTGCGTTCATAAGAGTATTGGTATGACACTCCGGCCGACAGCTTTTGTTTCCAATCAGATGAATATGCCACCGTGGTGTTAAATTCTAACGAGTTAGACGATGTCAGGGCATAGACGTTCTGAATATCCAGACTATTTGTCTGGCGGTTATCCAAACTGTAGTGTTGAAAATTCTCCACTTGATTGTCATTATAACCAAGCATGTAGTCCACCCTGATGCTGTTGCCAAACAGAGGGTCTTTTAACCACAGCTCCGAGTTTGAAGAAAGACGAGTTGCCTTGGTGAGCGACTGCGTGGCATTGAGCACAGCGTTGAGCCTCATCCGCTCAAGCCGGTCACTGCCCTCGGGGGAGAAAATGCTGTCGAGCGAAGCCAGGCGGTAAGAGTCCATAGGGTCACCGTTAAACGTTACGCTATTGGTGGAGTTTACGCCACGGGTGCGGGTGTAGGAGCCGTTGAGTGGTGTAGAACCCAGCCAGAAGTTTTTCTTCCCAATCCGAACAGCATCGTACCAGTCTATGCTGCTTGTACTGTTGCGGGCAATGGTGCGCGAACGCGCATAGTTGTCACCGGAATTAAGGTAGGTGACTGATGACGTTGCCGTGTTGTTGAAAGACGTCGTGTGATTGCCATGCACGCCTACCGTGACATTGGATCTGTCTTTGTCATATCGGGCTCTCGCACCCCCCGCCCTTGTGTAGGTCACTCCACGTGTCCCTTCATCGTCATAGAACTCGCCATCGTCAGACGCTCCACCGCCTCGGTTCACATTGTTTGCATTGAAATAGGATAAGAACTTCCACACATTGGTATAGTATATGGCGGCCACGCGTGAAGAAAATCTATCTTTGGTTCCATAGGCAACATCGCCATTGACTATCCAGCCTTTCTGATACTCTTTCTTAAGCCTCACGTCAACCACGAGTTTCTTCATCTCCTCTCGTTTCAACGAGTCTTTGATAAGATAGGCGGCATCATCGTCCTTGCGATAGACTTTCACCTTCTTCACCGTATAGGCAGGCAGGTTGTCGAGAGCCATTTTGGGGTCGCCACTAAAGAAATCCTTGCCATCAACGAGGAGACTCTCCACCTTTTTACCGTTGCTGTAGATTTCGCCATTTTCCTTTATCTCCATGCCGGGCATCTCGCCAAGCAGTTTGTCGAGCATGGAACCCTCGGCCAAATTAAAGGCATCGGCATCATACTCCACTGTATCGCCCTTAACCACCATTTTGATGCGTGTGGCCTTAACCACCGCTTCACCCAAGAGATGCTCCTTAGGCTTCTTGCGGAGCTTGTAGTTCTTCATCCACTCTTTGGTGTAGCGATTGTATTGGCGGTCGGGAATTTTGAGTTCCTGCGGTTCGTTGACATAGCCCTCTATGTCGAAACGTATCTTGTAGTTGCCACCCTTAGGCAATTTGAAGTTATAGCCTGCCGGCTGGGTGTACTTCCAGGTGCCGTAAAAACGCTCCTTCGGACCATACACACTGTCAACCAACACAATGGAGTCTTGCTCGTTATAGACTGTAACGATTCCTTTTTCAAGTTTGTCGCCAGTGAAAAAGTCCTGCACCTCACCCCACACATGTATAGAGTCTTTGCGCACCGCCAGTGACGCCTGTACAGACGCTGACACGACAAGCAACGCCACCACGCACGCCAACGCCCTGAGACGGCAGTGCGTAATCTTACATCTTTTTTTCATCCTCGTTTTCAATAGAGATTATATAAACACGGCAGCCGGTTTTACCCAAATCGGTCATCTGGTCGCAAATAACATCTTCTTTATTACTCATTATTGCCACTTCTGATGTTATGCTGACATTAACGTCACCGACTCTGCTATAGTGTAATACCAAGCGCAGCCAATGTATTGCTCTTTTATGTTAGAATTTCTTTTGCTACAGTTTCAAGTTCGGCATACCATTCAGCACCAAAACGTTGAATGAGCGGTGTCTTCAGAAACTTATAGACAGGCATCGACAGTCGATAACCTTTTTCCACCGCATCGTGACATACGCTCCATCTGTGGTAGTTAAGACCGTAGAGCACTTCGCCATCGCCAATATTGAAGCGTTTCACCCTGATGGGGTACAACGAACAACTGACAGGCTTGTCGGTTGTGAAGAGCCCCTTGTTCTTGGCACGCTCTATGGCACACAGACAGTTGCCCTTGTCATCATAGCAGGTAAAGACACAGTCTTTGCCATTTACGATGCTGGTGACAAGTTCACCTTCGCGGTCCACGTAGGCTATGCCCTGCTCGGCTATCACCTTGCGGGCCTCTGGTGCAAGCTCGTCTTCAATCTGCGGCAAGATGTCTTCAATGGCAGCCACTTCGTCCATCGTGACAGGTGCTCCAGCATCGCCCTCAATGCAACAAACACCCTTGCATGCCTTGTAGTTGCAACAAAACTGTTCTCTGAAAATGTCTATTGAGCAAAGCACATTGCCCACCTGTATGATATTCATATTTCTATCCATGACACACCGTTGTACAGATGATGTTGCACAACAAAGCCCAAAGATAACACTTTCGTATGACATAACTGCCACCCACAGCGAACTAATATGCCTCTTTCGGCCGAAACAGATATCCGCATCGGCGGATTGGGACATGCGTTTCGGCCGAAACGCAACCCCACATCGGCCGAAATGGCAACATAATATCAACACGCACAGATGCCGCAACGCACCTGCGGGCTGTTATGCTTGGCAATAAGAAGTAACAAACATACGCCATTTACGACCTAATGACCGATTTGGGTTAAAACGAAGAGAGAGGGCTTCGCAGTGAAACCCTCTCTCTGTTGTCTGATGAACGGCGTGCATCAGAGGCACGTCTTTCACCGCGGAATATCTGTTTAGTCTACCTTAATCTTTTCGCCATCGACGACGTAGATGCCTGGTGCAAACGGAATGATGTGTACACCCTCCACGAGATGGTCAAAGACGAGCTGTCCGTCGATGGTGAACACCTTCATGCGGCGCGGCTCTCTGTTGATGACGCGGATGGCATGGCTCATCGGGGTGTAACGTTTCATGTCGCCTCCGTCAACAGCGTCATAGACAGATGTCTGGTCATCTTGTTCAACCACCTTGACCGGTGTGCGCATAAGCTTGAACTCGGCAATGTCAATGGCAGACCAGCCCTCAAGATTGATGATGAGGCCGAGAGTGATGGGTTCGTCTTCGCCAACGGTGAATGTGATGGTCTGCTTTGACAGCGGAGCGTAGGCAACAGACTTCTTCTCATAGGTGCTCATGTCGACAAACTCTTCACCGCGCGTTACACACACAAAGCTACTGTCGGTTTTGAACGACCCGTCTGCACTCGGGCTGACGGTGAGCGTGTAGTAGCCGGCGGGCAGTGTTGTCGTCTGGTAAAACAGGTGGTTCCTCAAGGTGTCGGCAAAGCCATAGTAGCCTGTTCTGAAGTTGATGTCGTAGTTCTGGTTCTTGGCGACGTGGGCACCCGTGGTGGCCTTGTCGGTGACAACGGCGTTTCCGATGACCCATTTAGAGTCGGCGGTGCCAGTCTTGAGTTCAAGGAGGTTGTTGGAGTTGGTGGTGCTTACGCTGTTGTCAGTATGGAGGAACGGTGCTTTGTAGTTGGTGAGGTAGTCGGCAGACACATCGCTGGCCTCATCACCTCCGAAGTCGAGCGTGAACACGCCGAGAGCTGTTGTCCAAGCGTCACCGTCGGGACCGAAGCCGAGCCTACGACCTGTCAATTCGTTGCCGGTGGCATCAATGAGGTCACCCGTGTTCTGGTTGAACTGATAGTACACCTTGAGACCGTTGGCAGACTTGGCAGTGCTGATGTCGTCGGCACTGATAGGCTGGTTGCTTATTTGCTTCAACTGTGATTCGTTAAGTGTCTTGCCCCAAATTCTGAACTCGTCGAAGATACCTTTGAACGAGGCGGTGTCGGAACTTACGGTGAGTGAACCCTTCCATGCCGGGCAGCTGAGACCGAGGCGCAAGCTCGGTGCGCTGAACAGTTCGGTGTCGCGGTAGAACTTCACGTTGCCAGTAGCGAAGGTGATGGCATAGTGGTGCCACTCGTCCTTAGTGATGAAGCCTGGAGCCGAAACAACCTGTTTGCCATTGACATAGACTCCTACCGAACCGTCTTCGTTAGCCCATGTCTTGAGCTTGCCGTCGTCGGTGGCCATGGTGAGCGCACCCTTGTAGGATGACGGATAGAGCCATGTGTCGATGGTGAAGTTGCGAGTGTTGGAAGTGAACGGGGTGGGCACTGCGAAACGCTCGCCAGAGCCGCTCATAGAAAGACCGTTGCCCGGGTCTGCATTGCTTACCGCAAAGGCCTTTTTCATGGTCTTTGAAGACTCTCCGTGGGCGTTGGAAGACTTGAGCGTTACATTATAGTAGCCAGGGGCCTCTGGGGTGAACGCCGTGTTCTGTCCGTGTATCACATAGTTGCGCTTGCCGCTGACGTGGTTAACCTCCCACTGCCACTTCTCCGGGCCGAGGATTGACTTGTCGTGGAAGAACACCTTGTCACCGAGGAGTATGGCCGATGGTTCGACCTTGAAGTCTACGTACGGCGCTGATGCCACGGCAGTGACGTTTCGGGTGACAGAAGCTGAACCAGCAGCGTTGGTAACAGTGAGGGTAACGGGGTAGGTGCCCACTTCAAGGAAGCGTGCAGATGCGTTGGTGGCATATACCTTTTCAATGTCGGCACCCGGCATGCTCCACGTGTAGGTGCAGTTGACACCTGTAGAACGGTTGACGAAACTGAAATATTTGCTTGCGGGCAGATTATCTTCGGCAACGTCGAAGTCGGCAATAGGCATTGGCAGGGTTTTTACGCTGACATTGAGGTTTGTAACGGCAGTGTTGCCAGAGATGTCGGTGGTCGTTACACTCAGCACATGGTCACCGTCTTCACTGAAGGTGATGTAAGGACTCTTGGTGTTGCCCACGCTGAGTTCCTGACCGTCGATGCTCCACTTGTATTGCTTGACAGACATAGGTGCATCAATGGTGAAGCGTGTCTGCATGCCAGCATAGACATCGGTGGCTGCGGTGGTGATGGCAGGGGTGAAGTTTTTCGGGCCTGTCAAGAAACTGTTGTCAACCAGCACCGACACATTGTCGGGGTCGGTGATGACTGCATGGTGTCCACGGGCGTAGTCCCTTATCTTCTTCACTCCGTCTTCCTCTATGATGTCGCCTTTATAGTACAACACAAGGCTGTCTTGCTGTGAGGGGCTTGCTATGCCCACCCTGTAGTTGTTGAATATCTCATTGTCGGTCAAAGGACGATTCCAGAGTCTGATTTCATCAATTTCTGCATCAATGAGACCGTTATTTTCCTGACGACCGATATAGAAGTTGTCAAAAGCCTTAATCTTGCTGTAGGTTGAATAGCTGGTTCTTCTGATAAGCTTTTCATTGACGAATATCTTCAGTGCGAAATTGTCGATGACAACGGCCACATGATTCCATTCGTTGAGCTTCACGGCATTGTTCTGCGTGGAGTAGGAACCGTTTGAGCCCCAGCCAGCCACGATACACTTGCCGGAGTTCATGCTTGAGAAGAAGTATATGGGGTTGCATATCTGGTTGGAGTAGCTGGTAACGTCCCTTGGCTTAATCCAGTATTCCATAGTGCCGCCCTTAGAGGCTTTGAAGTCCACATTTTCCACTACCGCCATAGTTTGTCTCATGTCGAGCACATAGTTGTCGGTGCTCTGTTCCTCTACCGGGAATGTCACAAGGTTTGAGGGGTCAGAAACAACGGTCTTATTGCGGTAGTCATAGACAGCAGCAATGCCGTAGGCCTTGTCGTTGACGAGAGTCGGAGAGTATGATAACGTGCCGGCATCTACAGAGTCGATGACCATGTTATCATTATATATATAGTATTTCTTTATGGGCAACGATGTGGTAACAGGCTTTTGCCATACGAGAGTACCGTCAGTAAGGGTCAGGTTGGTAGGTGCGTTAATCTGCTCGCCCGGCACGATGACCGACACGCGATAGAGCTTGCCGGAACCGGTAATCTGCACATTCTCCACCTTGAACGGGAACTCTATGCCCTCTTTGTCAAGTTCATAGTCGATGATTGAGGCACTGTAGAGCCGACCCGTGCCGCTTTTCTCCTCCGGTGTGCGCGGATAGGTGTAGATATTGAAGAAATACTTGATAGGTTTGCGACGGTCAAAGTTCTGCGTGAGTTCTGTGATGTCGTATCCGAACTCCATAGGTTCATAGTGGTATCCGTCAATCCACTTGCCAAGCATAGGCGTTGATGGGGGGTCATTGAAATTGCGTGTGCCATCGCCCGCATTCTTGAAGTGATCCATTGCCAGAGAGTCGGTAGACACATCAGATGCGGTATCTTGGGTGGCGGTGACGCTAAGCCACAGCAGCGAACGCTTGGAGAATGCCAGCTTCACCTTGATGGTGCGCAGCGGCTCATAGTCTTTGCGTATGAAATGGCGTGTGACACTCCATGGAGAGGAACGCTTGCTGCTGGTAACAGAACGGGCGTACGGGCAGTATACAAAACCGTTGTTCTCCCAGCCGCTGCCCCATGAGTTGGCAATAATCCATGCTCCGACCTCGTCTTTGTCTTTTTCTCCGTATATGCCGTTGGAGTCGAGGTCAAACTCGATGCGGTCGTCATATCCCACAATGGTTTGCGCATGGTCGTATGAGGGGCCCCAGTCAGCTACGTAGCGTTTGCCCACAAGGCCCAACTGCTTGTTGGTAGGGGTGTTGGGAATGGGACCTGTCTTCATGCCTATGGATGCCATGCCGAACCATGCCACGCCACCTGCGTTGAAGTCGTAGTCGCCATTGTGGTTCCAAAGCCATTGCTTGAGAATCTCGCGGCCACCCTCGGTCATAACGCTTTGCTCGATGTTTGTGGCGGTCCAGTCACGGTTGTGTATGGTGTTGTACCATTTATCGTAGCCCTGCATCCAACCATAGTCGGTGTCAGAGCAGGTCTGATTTCCAAAATATTTTGAGTAGGTCTGGCCTCCGTAGTCTGCCGCAGAGGGGTTGCCCACATTTTGAAGCATGCCCGACTTGGAAGTACCTTGGTAGTTGTGAGCCAGAAGGTAGTTGAAGTGGGAGGTGAAACGGTTTTCATCAAGCGAACCATCAAGACCATAGTAGTTGTTGCGCTCGTAAGTCCACTGGTAGCCGATGTAGGCAGCCGCATCGCAAGAGCCTTGGTCTTGCGAGAAGATGGGTGGAAAATACTTGAGCAACGCATTGTTCAGATGGTCAGGACGCTGTGTGGCAGAGCCATAGAGAGCCTTTGACCTTGCGGCACCCGGTGACTGCCGCTTCTTGTTTTTCTGGTAAGTGAAGTCGCCTACATTGCGCTCTTCCTGCACGCCTCCGGTAAGTTGGGCGTAAACGCCGGAGCTGCCGCCAAGCATTAACGCTGCCAGCAGAATGGCTTTGGTTTTAATATTCATAGCTGTTGTTGTTAGAATGATTCTTTATTGTGTAATGGTCATGTTGAGCGAAGTCTGCTGTTATTTTACCAGCACCTTCACTCCGTTGGCAATATACAGACCCGGAGCCATTGGGATGCGTTTGTTGCCCGAGAAGAACTCGTTGAACACGCACTGGCCCAGCTCATTGTATATCTTCACTTCTATGGTCTTGTCGCTGACGATGCGGATTGCACCGCTCTCACCAGTGAAGTTACCGATGTGGCCCTTGTCAAGGGCATCGTAGGCATCGCTGATGCCATCGGCAGTTTGCGAGGTCAATGATACCTGTGTCAGTTTAAACGAGCGGAAACTCATGCCACGGCAATCTTCGTCGATGTTGACAATCAAGCCGAGAGAAACCTCCGTGTTGTCCTTGATAACATCAAATTCAATGTTTTTCTTCTCGCTTAGCAGACAACTTGCCAAAGCGTCGTCGAGTGTTTCGTTACGAACAATGGTGTCACCATAGCAGGCAACCAGACGTGAACTCTTCGGATAGAACGAGTAGCCAGCATCTACAGAAAATACATAGTGACCTTGTGGCAAGGTGACAGTCTGATAGAGACGCTGATTGATTATCTTTCCGGAAGTGTAGTTGGTAGATATTGCAAGCCATTTGTAATCGGGGTCTACATACGCTGTGTTGATGTTTTTGTCGTCAATAATCTGCGGTGAATCATATACCCATGTAGATTTATCGGACTGGGTCAGCAGTTCCTTTGCCCCCTCACGTTTCTCAAGCACCTCTCTGTCACCTGTGAGGAACGGTGTCTTGTAGTTGGTGAGATATGTGTTTGAGATGTCGGTTCGGGTCATGTCTCCCTCCAAGTCGAGGGTAAACACTCCCGGACTGATTATCCATGCGTCACCGTCAGGACCGAAGTTCACTCGTTTGGCATCGCGGCCCTTGCCTGTGCGGTCTATCACATCGCCTCCGTTCTGGTTGAAGTCGTAGTAAACACACAGGTTGTCGGTTTCAGCAGGGTTGTCTACCGGTTTGTTGCAAACTTGGCCAAGCTCTTCCTCGGTGAGAGCCTTGCTCCAGATGCGCAACTCGTCAATGTAACCGTTGAACGGACTGTCGCCTCTGCCGAAGCGGAATGTTTCGGGCCATGAAGGCAGAGTGTACTGGCTCATGCGGTCAATGGCAGCAACCTTTTTGCCGTCAAAGAACAACGTAATGAAACCTTTGTCAAACGAGACGGCATAGTGATGCCACTGGTTCGTAACCGGGATCGTACCACTTGTGGTGATCGTATTGTCCTTGTATGTAATGGCATATTTTCCCTTGTCGTTGCAATTGGTGGAGAATTCACCGAATTCAAAAGCACCGGCACCAGCATAGACGCAAGGATACATCCACCACTCAACGGTAAAGGCTTGTTGGGTGGCGGCAAACGGACGGGCAATGTGCAACTGCTCATCGTTGCCAGCAAAGACAAGACCATTTTTGGCATCAGCGGTACTAACGCATAGCGAACGCAACTTCTCGGCAGTGCTTACACCGACATCGTTGATTGTTTGCAGACTGACATCATAAACACCCGGAGCCGGAGGGGTGAACGACGAGAACTGTCCGTTTACCTGTATGCAGCGTTTGCCGTTGGTCAGTGTCCACAGCCAGTCGGTCGGTTTGCCAAGACTCTTGTCTTCGAGATATGTGGTTTCGCCCAGAAGAATTTGATTTGGGGCCACGTTGAACTTGCTTGTAGGCTTAGCCTCATACGCTTCCACTGTCTTGGTGACAGAAGCCGTTCCGGCACTGTTGGTGGCGTGGAGAGTGATGCTGTAGGTGCCAGGAGAATTGAATATGGCGTTGGCATTGGTGAGGTAGATGTCTTCCTGACCTTCTATGCACCAACGGTAGGTGCAGTTGCGGCCTTTGGTGCGGTTGACAAACGAGAAGGGTTGTGACACGGCAAGACGCGACTGGGCGATATCAAAGGCTGGTTCCGGCAACTGGCCTTTAGACACGGTGATTTCCTTTTGCGACGTTAGTGTCTTTCCTTTTGAGTCTGTTACGCTAAGAGAGACTGTGTAGGTACCCTCTTTAGTGTAGGTCACATAGGGTGACTGTATGTTGTGGCTTTCGCTTGTGGCTCCGGGGGTGCTCCATTGCCATGACACGACATTGGTGCTGCCTGTGCCGCACAGCATTACGGGCTGGTTGGTGTAGACAGAATCCTCAAGTGTAATGGTGGGGCTTAGGGAGAAAGAACTGCCTTTAAGGATGTCCTTGTTGGCAACGCCCTCCATTTCGCCCATGGCCAGATAGGCATGGTTGCTGAATATATACTCCTGCACACGCTGTTCGCCCTCTACCTCTATGAGGTTCATCGGCAGATATGCGATGAGACTTGCCTGTTCGGACGGCATGGCAACCGGATTGTCTTTGCCCGAATAGACTTCGGCCTGTGTGCGTGCACTGCGCCAAATGCGCAGTTCGTCAATGCCGGCAGAGAACGGCTTGTCAGCAGAGCCTATCAAGAGGTCTCCGAGGGCAGGAATGCCGCTGTTGTTGATGGACGTAAAGCTGCCTTTGCGCATTCCGTTGACATAGAGCAGAATGGTGTTGTTCTGCACCGCCACGGCAATGTGTTGCCACGTGTTGGCCTTGATGGTCTTTGCAGCAGAAGACACCTTGTTTTCATCATTCCAGCCGGCCACAGCTTGTCCGCTCGGTGTTATTTCGATGAAGAACTTGTTTTTGCCGCTACCAGTAATCTCGTATGAGCCTGTGCCAATTTTGGTTGGTTTTATCCAGAACTCGATTGTACCCTGACTAAGTTTGCCGGGCAAAGCATTTGGAACGACCATGCAACCATCAGTAATGGTGAGTGACATATTGTCACCGCCAGGCATTGTCATGGCATTACGCGCGAAGTTGCCTTTGGCAGACTCTATCAACCTGCCCTTGCAGCCATAGACGGCCGACACACAATATGTGCCGTCGGCACTGGGGACAGTGTAGGTATTGACGTTCGGCATGACGCTATCAAGCAGTGTGTTATCCTTATATATATAAAACTTCTTCAACCGCAGGCTTGTACTGATGGGGTTGTTCCATTTCAGTGTCTTGTCAGCGAGTGTGGTGTTGGTAGGCGGGTTGACCGCTTCGCCTGGCACCACAACGCTGATGGTTGTTGTACCAGTGCCGTTGCCTATTTCCACCGTGTCGATATCAAACGGAATTTCAGTGCCGTCTTCGGTTTCAAAACGGTAATCCATGATTGAAGCCTTGTAGATATGACCTGAACCCTTCCCATTGGTGACCTTGACGGAGAAGAAATACTTCAAAGGACGGCTCGGGTCGTAGCTGTTGCTGAGGTCAGTGAGGTCATAGCCAAACTCCATTGGTTCATAGTGCATGCCGTCGACATATTTCCCAAGCATAGGCACTGCCGGGTAGCCCCCTTCTTCAGAACCGTTGCCTGCATTCTTGAAGCTGGTCATATCGGTAGAGTACAAAGGTTTGGTGGCCGATGTGTCTGGGTTGATACCTACACTAAGGCGCAGCTCGTTGCGATGCGAATAGTCCATGAGCAGTTTGATGGTACGAGTTGGAAACACATCCTTGCGCACATAGGTCACATAGGGCTGCCAGAAGTAGTTGCCCGTAACGCTGCCAACAGGGCCAGCATAACGATAGGGCACATACACCCAACCTCCGTTGCACCATGAGGCACCCCATGAGTTTGCCACAATCCAAGCACCCTTTTCATCTGCGCTCTCTTCGCCATAGATGCCATTGCCGTTGAAATCAAATTCCAGACGGTCGTCCCAACCGATGATGGTCATGGCATGGTCAATCTCCGGACCCCATTTCTGCATATAGTATTTGTTTACCGCACCGGCCTCCTCGTTGGCGGGGGTGCTGGCAATCTTGGTAAACGACATGCCTGTGGCTGCCAATGTGACGTAACACAGACCACCGCTCTTGAAGTCATCGTCGCCATTGTGGTTGTAGAGCCAACGTTTGGTGGCAAGCCGTCCCTCTTCCTTGCACACAGTCTGCGGAAAGGTGTAGAAGCCCTCTGCTCTGTTGAACATCGCACGGTGCCATTTGTTGTAGCCCTGCATCCAGCCCGACATGCTGTCGCGCCAAGTATAGTAGCCAATTGTCTCGGAGTTGGTGCGACCCTCATAGTCCACGGCGTTCGGACATCCGTTGTCGCGTTCGATGTCTTCCTTGGAAGAATTCATGTAGGTCTGCAACCACCCGAAAAATACTGCCATTTGGTTTTCTGCCTTCTCGCCTTCAAGGTTGCGCAGACTGTTCAGCTCGTGCGTGAAGATATAGCCAGTGAAGCTTGAACACATGCACGAGGGGCCAGACTGATAGAAAAACGGCGGGAAGTGTTTTGTCAACGCATTGTTCCAATGGTCTGGCAGGTCGTTGGCACTTGCAGACCTGTAGGCGTTGCTTCTCAACCCTGCCTTTGAGCGTGCCGCATTGCCACCGGGAATACCTAATTCCTCTTTTACGGGAGGTTTGTAGTCATAGTCGGGCAACGCCTTATAGTTTACCTTTATTTGTGCACTAAGAGAAAGCGGAACCGCCACCATAGCACAAGTGATGATATTTTTCAGAATTGTAGTCGTTTTTTTCATATTCTTTAATAATTGCAATCTAACTGTGAGTGTAGCAAATTTAGTGCTAATTTTCTGAAACGTCCAAATTTAGCACCGAATATGTATACAAAAAAATTGTTTCAGCGTGTTTTTGGGCCATTTATTCATGAACGAGAGAATATCTATGCAGTTTTTGATACTTGGCACATTGCATTTAGAAGTAGCAACAAGTGTTAAACCCAAATCGGTCATTAGGTCGTAAATGACATCTTTTGCAACTACTTCTTATTTTTATTACTTCTTGTTGCCTTTTGTTTTTTATAAGGCATCTGACGCCTGCTTCTTGCTCGAAATAGCCCGCTATTACTCACAAAACAGCAAACGACATCTGCTCTCCTAAAAAATCTAAAAACAACAAGTCCTAACAACCGAATTGGGTTTAACCCAAATCGGTCATTAGGTCGTAAACGACATCTTTTGTAACTACTTCTTATTTTTATTACTTCTTACGGTATAAAAAAAACAAAAAATCCGCAGAAACAGTGTTGCATCGTGTTTCTGCGGATTTTTTGTTACATATGGTTATGACACCAAGTCTGCTAATTCACTAAAAGGGCAGGTCGTCATTTTCGTTGCCAGGAACAGGCTGAGCAGGCGGAACTGGTGTTGGTGGAATTGCAGAGTCTCCCATTATGGGGGCTTCCTGTGTTGCTTGCATTATTGGACCAGCAATATGATTGACACGCCACGCTCTGAGTGAGTTGTAATAGCGTCCGTTATATTCGCGTGCGTCAATATCAATGTCCACTGCCACATCGTCACCCTCTTTGATATTGAATTGCTGCAAACGTTCCGCTCCCCATACCGAGAACAGACACTTGCGTGGATATGGTTGGTCGAACGACTCAAGCAGAAAATCCTGTGCCATCCATTGTCCGCGGTCGCTCTGACCGCTTCGAGGCTCGAAAGCCTGTATTATTTTTCCCTGTAATGTTGCCATGCGTATAATTTGTTTCTTGTTCTTTGTTGTACGTATTGTAAGTAAATAGCGGCATCGGTATGCAAGCCTTACTTCTCCCAAGGAAGGCTCTGGTCAAAACCTCCTGACAGTGGGTCGGGGTCTGACACCTGTGCAGCATTAGCCGTTGGCTGGGTCGCACCGGCAGGGGGCACTATACCAGTGGCAACACCTACTGGAGGCACGGTGGCCGTAGGCTGGTTTACGGCAACAGCCCTAAAGTCGTTATACCATCTGCCGTTGTAGTCGTGTGCGTCAATCGATATGGTTACTCTAACATTAGAACCCTCTTGGAGGTTAAACATATCAATGTTGCCGTCAGCCACGGTAAACTGACATTTGCGGGGGTATTGCCCCGGTGTTTCTATAACGTAGTCCTGGCGTCTCCATTCGTTGCCATTGCGCGCACTAATTCCCGAACGCAACTCAAGCGCCTTGATAATTGTTCCTTCTATTTCCACCTGTAGCATAATGCAATAAACTTTTTCTGTTAGAAAGCGAAGTTACACTTTTAATTTTATTTACCGACCAACTTGTTGTCTTTTTCTGCAAAAATTGTGCAAGCCGATGCAATGCGCCGTTAATTCTGCAGCAAAACAGTGCGCCATTGCATGGTTGCGTGGTTGTTGTCAGATTTTTACCTTCAAACTGTCCTTATTATTATAAAATGTCGTACCTTTGTACTAATTAAAACACATATACATCATAGCCATGAGATTTACTGTAAACAGTGCAGAACTGCTAAACGTGCTGCAGATTCTTGACAAAGTTATTTTGACAAAAAACATAACACCCATACAGTCGTGCGTGCTGTTTGAAGTCAGCGAAAACGTTCTCAGACTGCGTTCTACCGATAAGGAGATAACTTTGTCGTGCTCGCTGGATCTGATTGACTCATCGGGTGACTACAAGATAGCGATAAATGCAAAGCGCATTCTGGACATTCTGAAGACCATTCCCGAACAGCCGCTAACATTTGACGTCAACCCATCCTCTCTTCAGATCAACCTTGACTATCAGAACGGCCACATGGTGTTCCAAGGCGAGAATGCCGACGAATTTCCCGCCCTCAAGACCATTGACGGCGACATCACCTCATTCACCGTTCCGACAAAGGCTCTCAACATTGCACTTGGCAACGCCATGGTGGCAGCATCAACCGACAGCTCACGCCTGGCCATGCAGGGTGTACTTTTCGACTTAACTCCAGAGGACTTCGCTGTTGTGGCAAGCGATGGCAGAAAGCTGGCACGCACTCTCGTGGAATGCAATGTTCATGACATTACATCAAACTTCATTCTGCCTCCTAAACCCATCGGTATAATACGCTCCATCTTCGACAAATTTGACGGCGAAGTCAGCATAGGCACCAACACTGAAGGAAACGCAACATTTGAAATCGGCAGATTTGCCTTGTACTGCCGATTGGTGCAGGAACCCTACCCCAACTACCGCAGGGTAATACCCCAAAACAACGACCGCATAGCAACTATCGACCGCAACTCGCTTGTCAATGCCTTGCGCCGAGTTATCGCCATTGCAGACAAGAGTACCTGCTTGGTAAAACTGCAACTCGATTCAGACAAGATGACACTGTCGGCAGAAAACAACAACTATGCGCAATCAGCAGAGGAGCAGATAATGTGCCAGTATGACAACGTGCCTATCAAAATAGGTTTTCAAGGCGACTTTCTCCTTGATCTCATCAACCGCCTCAGTGGCGATGAGATTGTGCTAAAACTGTCAGACCCAAGCAGGGCAGGACTTATCGTACCCGTTACGCAAGAAGAGCAGACCCAAGTGGTAATGCTGATTATGCCACTGCTGATAACGAACTAACGGCAAAAGCCCCCGTTGTCAACACACTTTAGGACAAACAGGAACAACGAACCGTAAACAAACCCTAATCTAATGGAACTGAACCTTAAGAAACCCATCATATTCTTCGACCTCGAAACCACTGGCACCAATATACTGCACGACCGTATAGTTGAAATATGCTGTACGAAGGTACACCCTAACGGCAAAGAGGAAAGCAAATGCCGCAGGCTGAACCCCGAAATGCCTATTCCGCCAGAAGCAACTGCCGTGCATCACATAACTGATGACGACGTGAAAGACATGCCGACATTCAGACAAGTGGCAAACAGCATGAAGCAGTTTTTTGAGGGATGTGACCTTGCAGGCTTCAACTCCAACAAATTTGATGTGCCCATGCTTATAGAGGAGTTCCACCGTGTTGGAATAGACCTTGACTTGAGCAAGTGCAAACTTGTTGACGTACAGAATATCTATCACAAACTTGAGCCGCGCACCCTTGTTGCCGCCTACAAATACTATTGCCACAAAGACCTTGAAGAAGGCATCAACGTGGAAGGACAGGACGTGAAGGCACACTCTGCCTTGGCTGACGTCACGGCAACCTATGAGGTTCTCAAGGCACAACTCGATAAATATCCTGATATACTCAACAACGATATAGGAGAACTTGCAGAGTTCAGCAAACGTGGCAACGTAGTGGACTTTGCCGGCAGAATGGCATATAACGACAACGGCGAAATTATCTTCAACTTCGGCAAGTATAAAGGGCGAACCGTTTTTGATGTGTTCAGCCAAGACCCGTCATACTACGACTGGATGCAACGAGGTGACTTCTCTTTCGACACCAAACACAAACTTACACAGTTGTATCTGGAGTTCAAGCAATCAAGGAAATAGGCCGCATGACACTAAAAGGCAAACATATCGTGCTGGGCATAACCGGCAGCATTGCTGCATATAAGGCATGCCAACTCATCAGGCTCTTTGTCAAAGCCGGAGCGGAAGTGCAGGTGGTCATAACGCCTGCCGGTAAGGAATTTATCACTCCTGTCACACTGTCAGCCTTGACTTCAAAACCTGTAATCAGCGAGTTCTTCGCCCAACGCGATGGCAGCTGGCACAGCCATGTTGACCTCGGACTGTGGGCTGATGCCATGGTAATCGCTCCCGCCACTGCTTCGACTATTGGCAAGATGGCAAACGGCATTGCCGACAACATGCTCGTGACCACTTATCTGTCGATGAAAGCCCAAGTGTTTGTCGCACCGGCAATGGACCTTGACATGTACGCACACCCTGCAACTCAACACAACCTTGACACACTGCGTTCATACGGAAACATTATTATAGAACCTGCTTCAGGGGAACTGGCAAGCAAGCTTGTCGGCAAAGGACGAATGGAAGAACCCGAAAACATCTTTCAGATTGTGACAGACAAACTGTCGGCGTCACAAACCCTCAAAGGCAAGAAGATTGTCATTACTGCAGGCCCCACATACGAAAAGATAGACCCTGTGAGGTTTATAGGCAACTACTCAAGCGGCAAAATGGGATATGCCATAGCACGCGAGTGTGCCAGACGCGGCGCCTCAGTGGAGCTTGTAAGCGGCCCCACCCAACTCGATATCCACCACCCTCAAATAAACTTGACGAGAGTTGAAAGTGCCGAGCAGATGTATAAGGCCACAACATCACTGTTTGACGACAGTGATGCTGCCATTCTTAGCGCAGCAGTCGCTGATTTCACACCAGAAACCACTTCCGACAACAAGATTAAACGCGAAAAGGGCGAACAGACCATATCCCTGAAACCTACACACGACATTGCCGCCTCTCTGGGCAAGCAGAAAACAAGTAAACAAAAACTCGTCGGCTTTGCCCTTGAAACAAACGATGAGCAGAAGAACGCCCAAGGCAAACTGCAAAAAAAGAACTTCGACTTCATCGTACTAAACTCCCTCAGAGACAAAGGGGCGGGATTTAATTATGACACCAACAAGATTAGTGTAATATACCGTTCGGGAGAAACGGTTTCGTTCCCACTCAAGCCGAAAACAGAAGTCGCTGCCGACATTGCGGACTGTCTTGAAAAGCTCTGGAGCGACTGACAAGCAGCCTTCGCATTTTGCAAACTGTTTAAATGATTGTATAAATATCGCCTATGGTAACAAGGAACATCATATTGCTTTGCCTCTTGTCGGCATTCTCCTTTGTTGACAAAGCATGCGGACAGGAACTCAATGCCACGGTGGAAATCAACACCTCCCGTCTTGACGGAACCAACAAGGCAGTGTTTGACAACCTCAAGCAGTCTATTACGGCATTCCTCAATGAACGCCATTGGACCAACCAGCAATACAACATCAACGAACGAATCAAATGCGGTTTCACAATCATCGTGTCGAAATATGGTAGTGACAACGGCCTTGCCACATGTGAGGCATATATCAACTCACAGCGCCCAGTATATGGTTCAACCTACAACACAACGGTATTCAGCAAGAAAGACAAAGACTTCCAGTTCAACTACAACGAATTTGACCAACTGGAATTCAGCATCGACAACATAGACAACTCCCTTACGGCCCTGTTGGCATATTATGCCTACCTTATAATAGGTCTGGACATGGACACCATGTCTCCTCTGGGCGGTACAGAGATGCTTGAAAAGGCTATGACCATAGTAAACAATTCACAAAGCCTCAACGTGAAAGGGTGGAAAGCCTTTGATGACGCCACCAACCGTTTCGGCATTCTCAACGACTATCTGGAAGAGAAGTTTGCCCCCTTCCGCCACCTTCAATACAGGTATCACCGCGAGGGACTGGACAAGATGACAGAAAACCCAGACTTGGCACGCACTGCCATAACAGATTGCTTCACACTGCTTAAAGAGGCTCGCGAAAACAAGCCGATGAGCGGTTGGCCGTTGCTTTTTTCAGAATATAAACGTGATGAGCTTGTGGGCATCTACCGCGGTCAGGAAACAGAAAACAACAAGCAACCTTTGTATGAATTTCTTACAAAACTGAACGCTGCCCAGACTGCCTATTGGAAACAAATGCTAAAATAAGGTTATACACACATAAATGCTAAAAAACCTAAAGATACAGAACTATGCGCTTATAGAGAACCTTGACATAAGCTTTGAATCGGGTTTTTCGGTCATCACAGGAGAAACCGGAGCAGGGAAAAGCATTCTCTTGGGCGCCTTGGCTTTAATTTTGGGCGGGCGGGCAGATACCTCGGCTATCAGCGTGGGAGCCAAACGCTGCACTGTTGAAGCAACGTTCTTGGTGTCAAGTCAGGAAATACAAGACTTTCTTGAACAGAATGACCTCGATTTTGAAGACGGCGAGTGCATCATTCGCCGCGAGCTGACTTCAACAGGCAAAAGTCGCGCCTTTATTAACGACACTCCCGTATCGCTTGCCTTGGTCAAAGACCTAAGTTCTCTGCTTATAGACATACATTCCCAACACCAGAATCTGCTTCTCACCAACGCCAAATTTGTTCTCGACGTAATAGATTCTGTGGCAGACAACAGTTCTCTTGTAAGCACTTATGCCTCACAATTCAAAGCATTCAAGGATTGCGAGAAAGAGCTTGCTACCCTAAACAGTCAAATTAACACAGAGACAGACAAGGTCAGTTTTCTGAGTTTCCAATTGAAAGAGATTTCATCTGCCGGCCTGAAAGACGGCGAGCAAGAAGAACTTGAAGAGGAGCAACTTCTTCTGGACAATGCAGAAAATATCAAAGATGCTCTCTACGGAGCCGACAACGAACTTGGCGACAGTCTTGACAGAATACGGGCGGCACAAAACGCCCTTGAACGCATCAGCGGTGTATATGCCGATGCGTCCCATTTGGCAGAACGCATTGAAAGCTGTCGCATAGAGCTTGACGACATACAGTCAGAGCTGACTCACAAGCAATCGGGCATAGATTTCGACTCAAGCAGGGCGGAGATTGTGGAAGAACGGCTCAACACCATTTATGCCTTGATGAAGAAATACCACAAGCAGTCTGTGACCGAACTGCTGGCGTTGCAAGAAGAACTGGAACGGCAACTCCACAACATCACCAACCGCACAGAGGTACTTGAAGAAAAGACACAAGAATGCGAAACCCTTAGGTGTCAGGCTTCTGCCACAGCAAAGCAACTGTCAGCCAGACGCATCGAAGCTGGCAAAACAATCGGAGAAGCATTGGTCTCCCAGCTGCAATCCCTGGGCATGCCCGATGTGAGATTTGACGTCAGCATAAAACCACTTGCCTCGATCTCTGCCACAGGACTGGACGATGTAACTTTTTTGTTCAGCGCCAACAAAAACATTCCTTTATGCAACATCTCCAAAATCGCATCGGGTGGCGAAGTGGCCCGAGTGATGCTTTCGCTCAAAGCCCTGTTGTCGGGCCACAGAGACTTGCCTACAATCGTCTTTGACGAAATAGACACGGGCGTCTCTGGCAAGATTTCAGACAAGATGGCATCCGTAATGAGCAGCATGGCACAACACGGCAGACAAGTCGTCTGCATAACACACCAGCCCCAGATAGCCGCCGCCGGGCAATATCATTACAGAGTCTATAAAGAGAGCGAAAGCGGGCAGGCACACACCCACATAGAACTTCTGTCACCGCCAGAGAGAGTTGAGGAAATAGCAAAAATGCTTTCTGGAGAAAAACTGACAGAAGCAGCAATAAACAACGCACAAATTCTTCTGAAAAAATGAAAAAAACAATAAGCCTGTTTATCCTACTTTTCCTAACTGTCTTATTACATGCTGCAATAGACAAGAAGCTTTTGTCGTCTGTTGTCAGCGTAAGCACCACCGATTCCACCGGACAGTCCATAGGCAAAGCGTGGGGAGTGGTCATTCCATCTGACAGCACTGCACCCGGCAATACCGTTACAGTAATAACACCATACAGTCTGTTAAAACATGCCACCCGTGCAGTAATTACCGATGCCGGCGGCAAGACCTATCCTGCATACAGAATAACAGGCGCCAACGACCTCTACGACGTTGCCAAGTTCACCGTCAAGGACTGTGGCATAAAACCTCTTCGCATTTCGACAGACAAACTCAGCACCGGCACAAAGGCCTACGTCATTACCGGCATGGTAAACAAGAAGAAATTGGCAACAGAAGCCTCTGTCACACAGACTGATGAACACGGGGGACTGACATACTATACTCTGTCGCTTCCTGCCGACAAAAGCCTAATCGGCACACCTCTGCTCAATGCCAACAACGAGGTTGTGGCCATAATACAGAGAAGTGCCGAAAGCGAGAAAGACAAGATGTTTGCCGTTGGCATAGAAATAAACCAGGCTCTTGTGGTTGAAACCATGTCGGCCGCCAACACATCACTTAACGACATCTACATTCCAAAGCAGCTTCCAGCCGATGAGAAACAAGCATCGAGCTACCTCTATCTGCTTACCAGAAATTCGGAAGACACCATTTCCTATCTTGCTAACCTCGAAGACTTCATAACGGCCTACCCTACCAGCAACTTCGGTTACGTACAGAGAGCCCTCTACTACGCCACCACACAGCAATATGCCAAAGCTGAGGCAGACTACAACACGGCTCTTGAAAACTGCACAGACAAGGCCGACATACACTACAACATAAGCACCACACTATACCTCCTCAATCAAAACAAGGAATACAAACTATATAAGGACTGGACTCTGGAACGCGCCCTGAACGAAATAGATCAGGCATACAGCATTTTCCAGACCCCACTTTATCTCATGCACAAAGGCAAGTGCCTCTATGCAATGAAAAGATATTCCGATGCCGGCAACGTCTATAATGAAATCAATCAGACAAGTTTCCGCTCATCAGAGAACCTTTTCTACGAATCGCGTTCGCTTGAGATGGCAGGTGGAGACTCTGCCAAGGTTCTTGCACTTCTCGACAGTGCCGTTGCAAGGTTCAGACGTCCCTACAAACCCGATGCTGCACCATATATATATTACCGTGCACAACAATATGACCGTTACGGTCACCACAAGGAGGCAGTAATCGGCTATCAGGACTATCAGGACATCATAGGAATAAAGAACCTCAACGATCGATTCTTCTACCTCAAGGAACAGGCAGAGGTAAAGTCAAACTTCTACCCGCAGGCTCTGGCAGACATTGAGCAGGCAATATCTCTCAATCCAAACGAATACGTCTACTACATAGAGAAAGCTCTCATCGAAACCCGCACGGGCAACTACGAAGAAGCGGTTATATCTGCCAAGCTTGCCCAGAAGATTGACTCTTCCGACTCAGACTCATACAAACTTATGGGCATAGCTTATGGGGAGTTGGGTAACTACGAAGAGGCTGTCAAAAATCTGCGGCGAGCTGTAGAATTGGGCGACAGCGAGGCTCAATCGTGGATTGACAGCATGAAAAACCGCAAGCCAAAATCGCAATCCAAACCACACTAACGCATTTTACAACCCGTATTTCTACAGATGAATATTGGCAACATAGCATTAGGGGAACATCCAGTTCTACTGGCTCCGATGGAGGATGTCACCGACATAGGCTTCCGTCTGCTTTGCAAGCAGTTAGGGGCAGGCATGGTGTACTCCGAATTTGTTTCGTGCGATGCGCTGACACGCATGGTCAACAAATCGCTCCAAAAACTTGCCGTCTGCGATGAGGAGCGGCCGGTGGCCATACAAATCTACGGCAAGGATCCAAAGGAGATGGCCCGTGCGGCAAAGATTGTTATAGACCGCTCTCATCCCGATATTCTTGACATCAATTTCGGCTGCCCCGTCAAGAGGGTTGCTGGCAAAGGCGCCGGAGCCGGCCTGCTTCAGAACGTCCCACTGCTTCTGGACATCGCCAAGGCCGTGGTCGATGCTGTTGACGTGCCGGTTACCGCCAAAACCCGTCTGGGCTGGGACTGCAACAACATCATAATCGAAGAACTTGCACTCAAATTGCAAGAACAGGGCATCAAGGCACTCACCGTTCACGGCCGCACCCGCTCGCAGATGTATACAGGCGAAGCCAACTGGCAACCTATCGGAAATCTCAAGAACAACCCCACACTACACATCCCCGTTATTGGCAATGGCGACATTGACTCTGCCACAAAAGCCGTGGAAGCATTCCGCGATTACAGAGTTGATGCCATCATGGTGGGGCGCGCCTCGTTTGGCAGACCTTGGATATTTAAGGAAATCCATGATGCCCTTAATCCAGAGGCACCGGTAGACCCAAGTTCGGTCGTGCAAAGCGACTACGAGCCCATGTCACCAGACTGGAAACTTGATGTTCTCAAAAAACAAATACAGACAAGCATAGACCATATCGGCGAATACCGCGGCATCCTTCATGTGCGCCGCCACATTGCTTCGACACCCCTGTTCAAGGCCATCCCCAATTTCAGGGAACATCGCATCGCCATGCTCCGTGCCGAAACAGCAGACAAGCTGTATGACCTTATGGAACAGACACGCCCATTGATAAGAAACAAAGAATAACCTATAACCGAAATGTCACTTTTCATACGCAAGCCGTTGAACCTATTGCAGGAAGAAGCCCGTGAGCAAGGCACAGGCTCCTTGAAGAGGGTTCTCGGCCCTGCCAGTCTGATAGCACTTGGTGTCGGCACCATCGTCGGAGCCGGTCTTTTCTCCATTACGGGTCTGGTTGCCGCAAACAATGCCGGCCCAGCCATTGTCATCTCGTTTGTCATCGCCTCCGTTTGCTGCTGCTTTGCAGGGCTATGCTATGCCGAGTTTGCCTCCATGATACCCATTGCTGGCAGCGCATACACCTACTCCTATGCAACCATGGGCGAACTGACGGCATGGATTATAGGGTGGGACCTCGTTTTGGAATATAGCGTGGCGGCCACCACGGTGAGCATTTCGTGGAGTCGCTACCTGGTTACGTTTCTCAATGACATTGGTATCAGCCTGTCACCAGAACTGACGGCATGTCCGTGGGAAGGCGGTCTGATGAACCTGCCTGCCCTGTTGATTGTTATTGCCATAAGTCTGCTTTTGGTAAGAGGCACCAAAGAGAGCGCTGTTTTCAATTTTATCGTTGTCTTTCTGAAGACTGGCGTCATTGTGACATTTATCATCTTGGGTTGGAAATATATCAACACCGACAACTACACCCCCTTTCTCCCTGAAAACACAGGAACAATGGGAGAGTTCGGGATTTCTGGTGTGTTGCGCGGTGCGGCAATAATATTCTTTGCCTATCTGGGTTTTGACGTAGTCAGCACCACCGCCCAAGAAACAAAAAATCCCAGACGTAACATGCCCATCGGAATACTTGGCTCACTGGCGGTGTGCCTGCTGCTTTATCTGTTGTTTGCCCATGTAATGACCGGAGTAACCAACTATACCAGTTTTCAAGGCAAAGAGGGCATCGCACCTGTTGCGGTCGCCATTTCCAAAATGGGTATTCCCGATGCCAATGGTGTCATCAGCCCCGTCTATCCATGGCTCAACAAGGCCATTATCCTCGCAATACTCATCGGTTACTGTTCAGTCATCATGGGTACTCTCATGGCGCAGAGCCGCATTTTCATGAGCATGAGCCGCGACGGCATGCTGCCTCCCTTTTTCTCACGTCTGCACAAGCGTTACCGCACCCCCGCACACAATTCGCTTCTGCTCATGCTTGTTGTAGGACTGCTGGCGGCCTTCGTCCCTGCTGGAGTGGCGGGCGAGATGTGCAGCATAGGCACCCTATTTGCTTTCATTCTTGTGTGTGCTGGCATTATCATCATGCGCAGGTCGTTGCCTGATGCCCCCAGGGCTTTCAAGGTGCCTTGGGTACCTGTAGTGCCTATATTAGGCATCGTTTCGTGTTTCATCGTTGCATTGAGTCTGCCGGCCGACACATGGATACGCCTTGTGTTATGGATGCTTATAGGTCTCGACATCTACCACGCCTATGGCATGAAGCGCAGTCGTCTTGAACCGTCACCTCACCGAAAGGGAGCTTCTTCGCTCGTTTGGCTCGGACTGTTCGTCTCTGTACTGTGCATCATTACCGGTTGCTGGCATCAAGGTTCCGCTGGCTGGAATTCTGACTACACTCTTTTGTCCATAGCCCTCGTCATGGGATTTTCTCATATTGTCTACTATATTCTGCAACTATCAAAAATCAAACATTCATGCAAGAACGACAAGTAAACCGCCAGCAGTATTTCAACGAGCTGGCTCTTTCGAGCGAAAAATATTTTGTACCATACATCACACGTTTCAAGAAACTATCAAAGGACATGCGTGTGTTGGAGATTGGATGCGGAGACGGTGGCAACCTCGTGCCGTTTGCCAAGATGGAATGTTCTGTTCTGGGTGTTGACATGTCACCCTCACGCATAGAAACCGCACGCAAATGTTTTGCGGAATTAGGACTGCAGGGCGACTTCATCGCTGCTGATATCTTTACCGTCAAGGAACTCGAACACCAGTTCGACCTTATTATATGCCATGACGTGTTGGAACACATTCCCGATAAGATGACATTTGTGAACAACCTGAAGAAATACACCAAGCCCGGCGGCGTGGTGTTCATGTCGTTTCCAGCATGGCAAATGCCTTTTGGCGGACACCAGCAGATATGTCACAGCAAACTGCTCAGCCACCTCCCTTTCTATCATATTCTTCCTCGGCCGCTCTATAAGGCAATATTAAAAATAGGCGGCGAACCACAAGACATCATTGCTGAACTGATGAATATCAAAAGCACACGGTGCCCTATTGAAAAATTTGAGCGCATCGTCAGAGTGCAGCAACTGCAAGTAATGGACCGCCGTTTCTATTTCATCAACCCTCACTATGAGGTTAAGTTCCACCTCAAACCGCGCCGCCTAACACCATTGATAGGTTGCATTCCATGGCTGCGCAATTTTTTCACCACTTCCTGCTTCTATATTTTAGACCCCAATCCTGTCAAAACGCAAGAATCCCAAATCGGTCATTAGGTCGTAAACAGCGTCTTTTTGTTACTTCTTATAGTCTTTCATGAAGTATCGGCGCTCGCTTTCTGTTTAACCCAAGAGATTGCCCCACGTTTACATACGTAGGGCAAAGGCATTTCTCCATCAAAATTATGCAAAGTAGTCTGGTCTCGGCGTTTGGTCAGGCCAGTTTGGCTATTAATTCATCTACCGTCACTTGCGTCTGCTGGCCAGTTGCCATATCCTTGAGCGTTATGACATCGCTGTTCATCTCATTTTCGCCCACCAGAGCCACGTATGGCACTCCTGTCGTGTTGGCATAGCTCATCTGCTTCTTCATCTTGGCGCAGTCAGGATATATTTCGGTGCGCACCCCTGCTCTACGCAGTCGTGTGGCGGCCTTGAGGCAGTATGCAGCTTCGGCCTGTCCAAAGTTGATGAACAGCACCTGAGCTCCTTGGATAGCATTTTCCGGATACAAGTCAAGCTGGTTCAGCACATCGTAGATACGGTCGGCACCAAACGAGATGCCCACACCGCTAAGACCAGGCATTCCGAAGATACCTGTAAGGTTGTCGTAGCGTCCTCCGCCCGTGATTGAACCTATCTGCACGTCAAGAGCCTTGACCTCAAAGATACAACCTGTGTAGTAGTTCAGGCCACGAGCCAACGTGAGGTCAAGCTCCACAGGATTGGACAGACCGAGTTCCCTCAGCTGTTCAAGCACAAACCTGACCTCCTCAACACCCTTGGTACCGACTTCAAGACCGTCAAGGATACGAGCAATAATGTCAAGTTTCCCGTTATTGTCACCAGTGGCATTGAATATAGGCATAAGCTTTTCTATGCCGTCCTCGCTTATTCCGCTGTCAAGCAATTCTGCCTTTACATTGTCAATGCCTACCTTGTCAAGTTTGTCTATCGCGGTAGTAAGTTCTATGATTTTGTCGGGAAAGCCGATATACTCGGCAAGTCCGGTGAGTATCTTGCGGTTGTTGATATGTATGCAGACCCTTATGCCGAATTTAGCAAACACCGTGTCAACAATCTGCATCAACTCTACCTCGTTGAGCAGAGAGTCTGACCCGACCACATCGGCATCGCACTGATAGAACTCGCGATAGCGCCCTTTCTGTG
Source organism: uncultured Prevotellaceae bacterium (assembly GCA_900557555.1). Lineage (GTDB taxonomy): Bacteria > Bacteroidota > Bacteroidia > Bacteroidales > Bacteroidaceae > UBA6382. The sequence continues at coordinate 32,524 of USTH01000008.1, forward strand.
GGCGGTCGGCCCGCCACACTGGCTGTATCTGATAGCGTTTGAATGGCATCTGGAGTTCATCACGGTGTTGCACTACATATCGTGCAAAGGGCACAGTAAGGTCATAGCGCAGCCCCTTCTCGCAAAGCTGGGCAGCCAAGTGGCCTGTTGCACCCTGCGTGAGGTCTTCCGGCTTTATGCCTTTGAGGAAGTCACCCGAGTTGAGAATTTTGAAGAGCAGTTTATCGCCCTCCTCGCCATATTTGCCCATAAGAGTCTGGAGGTTTTCCATGGCGGGAGTCTCTATCTGACGAAAGCCGTAGAGAGCATAAACCTCACGTATGGTGTTGAATATATAGTTGCGCTTTGCCATTTCAACAGGCGAGAAGTCGCGCGTTCCTTTAGGTATGCTTGGTTTGTTCATTGTCTGATGGTTGTTCTGAATATCACTTGTGTATATCATGGCAGCAGAGCCACTGCAAAGCGGTCTTATGCCTTTTTCTTATCCGTATTTTTTCCAACTTGTCTCCTTATTGTCACCCCTATTGATACGGCAAACCCTATCATAAGCAGAACAATAGCCGTGTAGGCGATGGTCTCGGTTGTGGTTATGGAGCTTGGTTTGTATTCCATGTGAATGGTATGCCGGCCAGCCGGTATGTAGCACATGCGCAATATGTAGTCTGCTCTTCCAAGCTCTACGGGCTTGCCATCGACAGTGGCTGTCCACCCCGGGTAATAAACCTCTGAGAACACGGCCACTCCTCCGCAAGGCGATGTTGCCTCATAGTCAAGCGAATTCGGCTCGTAAGCCGTAAGGCGTATGACACTTGAAGTGTCGTGAACAGTGGAAGTGCCGACATTGCCGGCCACCGCTGCGAATGTGCGATCTACAACTGCGGTCTTGCGAAGGTCAGCAGTGCCGAGAGCCGCAATTTCCTCATTAGGCGACCCAACTGTCATAACTTGGTCTACAAACCACGCATTGCCCATGGCAAACGGGTTTTGAACAGCAAACGGCCGATTTCCCTCACCGCTTAGGATGAAGTATTTACAGTTAAGCATGTTGAGCACGGGGAACAGGCTGTCACCCTTGATGGCAGTCAAGTCTCCGCGGCTGTCGTTGAAAGCCTTTACCACCTGTTGCATCTCACTGAGCTTTCCGCTTCCGCTCGGTGCGATATATGTGTTTATGAGGTCTTGGTAACGTCCAAGTTTCACCGCACTATATCCGCCAATGCTTTTGTGGAAGTATGAAGTCTCGTTTTCGTTAAATGTATTGGTAGTGAAGTTGAGCACTCTATAATCAGGGTCAGTATCCTTGAGAATTTGCTCATCAGCTTCAGTCTTGACAAACGAGTCTGTAATCTGCTCTGGCATCACAAACATGTTGTCGTTGAGATAGCGCTTGTTGACGCTATACATGTCAACCAGGCATAGCACCGTCATCATGCAAAGCATCGGAACGGCCTTCAGCTTGTTCTTTAAATACAGCCATAGCAGGGCGGCACCCACCATGACTATGAAGAAGCTTCTCCATGCGTCAGCCGTGAATATTGCCTTGCGCACCGTGGTAAGATCTGCCAGTATGTCGGGGTATTGCGCCAGTTGTGCCTGTTCGTTGAGCGAAGTGTATGAGGGGAACAAACCCGGAAATAAAGCAAAGAGCAAGGCTATACCTGCAGTCAGTGCCAACGCAGTGTAGAATTTCCACATTCTGAAGGTCGGCACACTGCTCACCCCTTTATCTTTTTTCCTGTCCTTTATCAGCTTCGCCAGAGTCATTACTGCCAGCAGAGGAATGGTAAATTCGGCTACCACCAGAATTGATGACACAGTGCGGAATTTGTTGTAGAGCGGCACATTATCAATGCACCATTGAGTAAGCCCCATGAAGTTATGTCCCCACGAAAGCAGAATGGAGATTACCGTTGCAGCCAGAAGCACCCATTTCATCGGGCCTTTCACTACAAACCACCCAAGCACGAAGAGAAACAGTATGAAAGCACCCACATATACAGGTCCCGCCGTGCCTGGCTGGTCACCCCAGTACATTCCAAACGAATTGTAGTACTGACTGTAGCGTCCTTTCTCCATTGCTATGTCGCTGTTTGACAGTGGCACAGAGGCACCTCCCTTGGTGTTAGGCACAAGCAGCGTCCATGTCTCGTCAATGCCATAAGACCACTGAGTGATATACTCCGCCGTGAGCCCAGTCTTCGCCGAACTTCCCTCTGCCGCCAACTCGCTCTTGCCACGCATCGTCTCCTTGCTGTATTCGTAAGTGTGGTAGAGGTTGGAAAGATTGGCAGCTACTGCTATGACTGCGGCCACTGCAATGGCGGCTGTGGCTTTGGCAAAGTTCTTCAGCCGCTTGTTGCGCACGGCATCTATGAAGTATGCCACAGACATCAGCACCATCACCGGCAGGAAATAGTAGGTCATCTGCAAGTGGTTGGACAAAATCTGGAAAGCAAGGAACAGTGCAAGCACACTACCGCCCCACAGATACTTGCCCCTATAGCACAACACCATGCCCGCAATGGTCGGTGGAATGAACGCCAAGGTCAGCAATTTCCATATATGGCCAGCACCGATGATAATGAAAAAATACGATGAGAAGGCCCATGCCACAGCTCCCATAACCGACAGCCACGGCTTGAAGCCGAAAGCGCGCATCAGTATATAGAATCCCACCAGCAGAATGAATACATACATCACCACGGTGGGCAGCCCCAGCTCATAGATATTCCTAATTGCATTGAGCGTGGTGCGCGAACCGTATGACGGAGCCATCTGGTAGGTCGGCATACCCGAGAACAACGAGTTTGTCCAACGGGTCTCTTCACCTGTTCGGTCGTGATATTCCGTCAGTTCACGGCCGCTACCGATGGCTCCCGTGTGGTCGGAACCCGAGAGAACCATTCCTTGACTGACAGGAGTGAGGAAATACACAAATCCTATCACTATAAATAGCAGCACGGCCAGAGCATCGGGCCAGATTTTCTTCAGTTGTTGCATTGTGGACTATGTGTTATGTGTTTGCTTGCGCAAAAATGTTGTCAATATCTGTAGTTGTCAGACTTGAACGGGCCTTCCGGTGTAACACCGATATAGGCAGCCTGTTCGGGTGTCAGCTTGCTCAAGTGTGCGCCTATGCGCTCCAGATGGAGGCGGGCCACCTCTTCGTCAAGTTTCTTGGGCAGCACATAAACGCCCACCTCGTAACTGTTGGTAAACAGTTCTATCTGTGCCAAGGTCTGGTTGGTAAACGAGTTGCTCATCACAAAACTTGGGTGACCTGTGGCACATCCAAGATTTACCAGACGGCCATCAGCCAACAAGGTGATGTGATGACCATCGGGGAAGAGGTAGCTGTCTACCTGTGGCTTGATGTTGGTATGCTTAATTCCTTCTACCTTCTTAAGTTTCTCCACTTGTATTTCTGAGTCAAAATGACCTATATTGCATACGATGGCCTCATCGGGCATCTGCTTCATGTGGTCTACGGTAATCACGTCAATGTTGCCAGTGGTGGTAACGAATACGTTGCCGCGCGGTGCAGCCTCTTCCATAGTAACCACCTCATAGCCCTCCATGGCGGCCTGCAATGCGCAGATTGGGTCTATCTCGGTCACGAGCACACGGGCACCATAGCTCTTGAGGCTCTGGGCGCACCCCTTGCCTACATCACCATAGCCTGCCACCACAGCCGTCTTGCCTGCCAGCATCACATCGGTGGCGCGCTTGATGCCGTCCACCAGACTCTCGCGGCAACCATAGAGGTTATCAAACTTGCTCTTGGTCACAGAGTCGTTGACGTTAAAGGCAGGGAACAGCAGTTCGCCCTTGGCCTGCATGTTGTAGAGACGGTGTACACCAGTGGTGGTCTCTTCACTCACCCCCTTTATATGGGCGGCCACTTCGTGCCAATAGCGTGGCTTTTCCAGCATCACCCTTTTAAGGAGTAGCTTCAGCTCGCGTTCGTCATCGCTTTCCGACGGAGTGTTGAGTATAGAGGGGTCATCTTCGGCTTTCACTCCGAGATGTATCATAAGGGTGGCGTCGCCCCCATCGTCAACAATCATGTTAGGAAAGTCCTCTCCGTAGTTGAGGGCTTGCAGTGTACACCACCAGTAGTCACTGAGGCTTTCCCCTTTCCACGCAAACACCGGAGTGCCACCCATAGCAATGGCGGCTGCGGCGTGGTCTTGGGTGGAGTATATGTTGCACGAGCACCATCTCACCTCGGCGCCTAACGCCTTGAGGGTTTCAATAAGCAGTGCTGTCTGTATGGTCATGTGGAGCGACCCCATGATGCGTGCACCCTTCAGCGGTTTTGCTTCGCCATATTTGGCACGCAGAGCCATCAAGCCCGGCATTTCGTGTTCAGCTATTCTGATTTCTTCCCGGCCGAAAGCCTCAAGGCTCTTGTCGGCAATCTTGTAAGGTAGTGTGCTAAAAAGATTTTCTGACATAAACTTTTGTTTTTGTTTCTATAAGGTAGGCAAAGTTACACTTTTTAAGTGGATTTTGCCATGTAATATCGTGCTATTCCGCAATTTTCAACATTTTTTCGATACTTTGGCCAACATTGGGTTTGTGCGGAGGCAGACATGTAAACCGCCACCGCCGTTTTCAGAAAAAGAATTCTGTCGCACCAGACATTAGACCGTCAGACTGCGTCCTTACGTTCCTCTTTCGGCCGAAACGGACATCCATTTCGGCCGAAAGGGATATGCAATCCGGCCGACGCGTTCATTAATTTCCGCCGAAATGCGACGGTTGCAACAACTTTTCGTCATATTGCGACAACTTTTCGTCACGTCGCAACGTCCTGCCACAATGCCTTGCCGTTGGTGTCAGTTACCTTTTGCTGCTTTCTTGATGCTTTTTGTCCAGAATCGCGCCAGCCGAGCAGCTCCCTCCGGGTTGGGATGCAGATAGAACTTCAGTCCCTGGCCGAGCGAGGAATTCTCCGCCACGAAGAGGTCTGTGCGGTTTTCGAAATATCCGAATGTCCTGCGAGACCCGTTCAGCACCCGTTTGTTGCCCTCAAGGTGATAGTCCTTGCACAGTCTGTCGATGATTGGCAGATAGCTTTTGAGGCGTTCCTGACCCTCATGCAGATAGCGAGCGCTGTTGTAGGTGTGGGCGCTGTACCATATCGGGTAGTTGACTATTACTTGGGCCTTAGGATAACGGCCGAGGATGTAATCCACTATCTGGCGCATGTTGTCGTAATAGTCAGCTGGCGACACCCGGCATTCTATGCTGCTGTCGTTGGTGCCGAGCATTATAGAGAATACAAGAGCCCCCTCGCGCACGGCCAAGGCGTCTGCCGCCTCCACCATGCGTTTGAACATCCACGTGTTGCGACTCGGCAGCCAGTCGGACGTTACCGATCTCGACACTCCGCAATTACGGAAGTCCGCATCATACCCTCCTGCCTTGAGCCGTTCGGCCACCCTGACGGGGGGAGCTTGCGTAGCATGGTCTATTTCTGCTCCATAGGTTATGCTGTTGCCTATAAAAACAATGTTCACTTTTCTCTTCCCCGCAAAGCCACACAGTGTGGCAATGCACATACATGCGCAAAAGGCGCAGGTGATTTTTCTTTTCATCTTGTTGTGTTTTAAATTCATGCCTGCCATTGTAGCCTTGTGGGCATTAGAGAACTCACACTTTACAGCCTGATGGCGGCATCGGTTCTGGTTTTCCTTGCAAATTTAACGATATCTTCAGCACAGACATACTTTTTCTTCGTATATTTGCATTCGTATATTTGCAACTGTTAAATTAATAACCTTTTCATACACTATGAGTTCCAGAAAAAACGTTCATCGAAACACTCCGGAGAAAACACGCCGTTTGGGCTTCTCCACACGACTGTTGCTCAACTTTCTGGCCGTGGGCATTGCGGCACTTGTATTCTCCAAAGTCGTCAAGAACAACACCTCTTACAATTGGCTGTGGTTTACGTTTGCGCCCAACAACCTTGAGAACATCAAGGTCGACAAGACTCTCGGCTATCAGGAACGCCTGTCGCACAAACTCGGCGTCGATTTCAATTACCTCATGATGATACGCGACTTCACACCGCAGAACGCCATCATATACTACCCCTCTAAGGATGATTTCCTGGCAACCCCAAAATATGGTGACAAGTTGCCGTTCAACGGAGTGTTGGTAGACAAGATGACCGCCATCAGGTTTCTTTATCCGCGCAAAGTTGTGGTGCGCGAAGAGATGGGGCATACTCCCTATGCCAGACGCATCACCCACGTGGGCATCGTCAACGGTCGCCACACTGACATGCTGAGCTATCCGGTTGACTCCACCACGATGCACTCCATCCTGCCTGTCGTTCGTCAGAACATCACTCCCAAAAACTAAACCGCCTTATGCTTTTACTGATATTTCTCGCCGGCTTTCTGCTTCTGAGCCGCATCACACTTAAGAACTCCCTGCTTGAGAGACTTGGTTTCGCACTGCCTACGGGTCTTGCCTCGATAACCCTTGTCATGATTCTTATGGACTGGGGCAACATCGGTCTTACCCGCACCTCGCTCAGCATTGCCACCGCTGGTGTGCTTATCGTTGCCATCGCCATAAACTGCCGTCGCTACAAGCAGTTCATACCCCATCTGAACAACTTCGCCCTCGACTTTAAGTGGGTAAACCTTCTGTGGGTGGCCATCATGGGTATTGTGGTATACCTCGAATACATCAACTTCGCCAAATGCATGGTATATCCCGTCTACGACCGCGACTCTCTGGCCGCTTTCGACACCATAGGCTTTGTCTGCGCCCAGGAACACACCTTTCATGCCATGAGCATATTCGACCCCGTCTATTTCCCCCACATGCACGAAGCAGGCAGCAGCATCAGCTATCTGCCAATGATACAGCTATCCTATGCTTATGTCTACGCCTTTGGTGCGGCTACTTCAAAAGCCATTCCCGCCTTTATCTATCTTGGATTCCTTGTGGGCTTCTACGGGCTTTGTAGGCGCAAGATTTCGCACACGGGTTCCGCCCTCGTACTGCTCGGCATCATCAGCGCACCCGAAATGCTGGCATTCGCATCGCTTTCGGTCACCAATGTCATGCAGGCCTGCATGGCATCGTCAGGTATCGTCTATACCTGCCTGTGGCTCAGAGACCGAAAGAGCAGCGACCTCGTGCTTGCTGTTCTTCTGCTTGCCATCAACAACTGGATGAGAGCTGAAGGCATAGTCTTCATCGGTGCCGCTTGGCTCATGGTTATAGTCGGTTCGCTACGCAACAAAGACTGGAGAAGTGCTCTGCTGCCTGCCGTCTCACTCCTACCTCTTGTTTTATGGCTGCTCTACAGCAAGTCATGCGGACTGTACGCAGAGAGCGCAATCATCGCCCACCCCTATTGGGACGGCGAGAAGGCTGCAACCATAGTCGGTGGAGCATGGTCACACTTCTTCAGCGGGGTATACTACGGCTGGACTTTCCACCTCTTTGCCATAGTGCTGGTGGCAAGCATCATCGGCCGTTACATAATCAGCCGCATAAGAAAAAAGTCACAACACACCTCCACAGGCTCACACAACTACTCCGAACTGCTGGTTCCCGCAGCATTGCTGATAAGTGTCATTGGATATTATCTCCTGCTCTATCAGGTGGACTACAAGTGGGACTCCATTGACAACGTGCTGGCCTACTCCGCCAAGCGGTTCAATTTCTGTTTTGTTCCCTTGGCATGGTACTACATAGCTGATGCGGCACCGGTCAACAGACTGTTTACTTGGTTAGAGAAGGTTCTCGGCCTCGGCGGAACAGTCACGTTGCGAGCTGGCAAAGAGAGTAAAAAATAGGTGTCACCCACCAGAAAACGCCCCCTGCGCTTGCACTAAGACGTGTTTTGTGAGTAGGTGTTCAAAATTAGTTTATAGTCAGAATGGCTTTATTATGATGCATATATTATTTTTCTTTGAAAGAGCAATGCGGACATTGTGACTGAAAATAAAGATAATAGATGCGCAAAAGAAAACTACTATGACAAGAACAAAGCCTACTTGAAATATTAAAATAAACACGCAACGGAGTAGCAAAAAAGAGTAAAGCATAGCGGACAGACAGATAAAGCGTTCGTTACGCTATATTTTTCTTTCGGGTGAAAGTCAGGAAAAGGTATAATATAGACTAATGGGGGCAAAAGTTCAGTTACTTTATCATTACCTAGGTAATGGTGAGAATTTCTTGGAAAACCGATGTGTTTCATCGTTTGGCATAATGTGTCATAACTATCGATAACTCACTAATAAATTAATTTTGTAACCAATAGAAAGTGAGTTATGAGAAGTACATTTAAAGTCTTGTTTTACGTGAAGAAAGGCAGTGAGAAAACCAACGGCATAGAGAAAAAGTAGGTCTAAAAAATCCTGCAATTTGACCAATACGCCTAAATTTCACCTGTTTTTCCTACCTTATTTTTATGTTCAAACGAACATAGCAAGTTGTGTTTTAGGGCATCCGAAATATTTCCGGTGTCCCAAAACTACTTGCCAAAATATTTCCCTCCAAAGTCGGGATTGGCCACCTTAAAAATAACGTGATATGAAATTTGATAATATCTTGTCACACTAAATCTTTATCATAATGCGATAAAACTTTCAAGTATTTTGCGTACCTTTGTAGCAAATTTAGTTAGATATGGCAAGTCAACATATAAACCGCATAAGAATTGCTTTGGCGGAGCAAAATAAGACCAATCGCTGGTTAGCCGAACAAATGGGAAAATCTGAAATTACAATTAGCAGATGGGTACAAAATAAGACTCAACCATCTTTGGAGCAATTAGTGGTAGTTGCAAAAGTCTTATCTGTAAGCCCTAAAGACTTGATACATGAAGTCGAATGTGACAAAACAGACTTTAATGTAAAGACACTGATTTAGTAGATGTAGAATATGTTTAGATATATTGAAAATCAAGATAGGACATTTCTCTTCGGTGCATATCGTGGAGAAAAATCTCAGTTGGAATGGATTCTTGGAAAGCAGCCTCATAGGTATGAAAAGCTTTACAATATCCGTTTCAATAAAGATTTGTTTTCACAGCGAAGAGGAGGCGTTATCTCGGAGCAATTACCAGATTACGTTCTTATATATAACACGCAAAATCCACAAGACGGATATCACCTGTTTCCTTGCATAAGTTCGTCTATCAAGGAGCAAAGCGATATGGAAGCACTTGGCTATCCTAATCCAGATGGCAGTTATGTTGTATATTCGTTAGGTGACGAGTTGCTTTCTGAGCCTCTTGATATCCGAAAACTAATGTTAAAGACATTGCCAAACGAAAATGTCAATGTGCCTTTTTCTCCTGCAATCTTAAAGGGTAAAGATATTGCAAATATGGTTGACAACACAAAGGCCATCCCAGCTGTTGCAGAAGTTGAACAGGAGAATGTTTTGCGCTTTATTGACCTGTTTGCAGGTATTGGCGGTATTCGCTGTGGTCTCGAACAAGCTGCCCGAGAGAAAGGACTGAATCCGGTTTGTGTTATGACATCAGAGATAAAGCCTTACGCAGTTAATGTCTTAAAAGAAAACCATCCAACAGAGACTATTACAGGAGATATCACTAAAGTTGAAACAAAAAGCATTCCTGATTTCGACATCCTCTGTGCCGGTTTCCCTTGTCAGGCGTTCAGTTCTGCAGGGAAACGCCAAGGCTTTGCAGACACCCGAGGGACAATGTTCTTCGAGGTTGAACGCATACTGCGTGACAAGAAGCCAAAGGGATTCATTCTCGAAAATGTTGAAGGTCTCGTAAATCACGATAGCGGTAAGACACTTCAAGTCATTATTGACAGACTTCACGCCCTAAAATACAAATTTGATTTTCGGGTGCTTAACTCAAAATACTTTGGAGTACCTCAGGAAAGGAAAAGAATCTATATCGTAGGTAGTCTTGAGCGCAAACCGGATCTTGATAATTTCCCTGTCAAAGAAGCAAAGTTAGGAGAGATTCTTGAATCCGGAATGCCGACTGAGGACACTCCCTTTATCAGAACATTGCTCAAGCATTTTTCAGTAGAGCAACTTTATGGAAAGGCAATCAAAGACAAAAGAGGTGGAGAAACCAACATACATAGTTGGGATTTGGAAATCAAAGGCCCTGTTTCAGCAAAGCAGAAAAAACTCCTTGATACAATTCTCACAGAACGCAGAAAGAAAAAATGGGCTGAAATCATCGGAATTGACTGGATGGATGGTATGCCTTTAACTCTCGAACAGATTAGCACATTTTACGATGATCCTGAGCTTGAGGACATATTGGTAGACTTGACAAGCAAAGGATATCTGAAATATGAACATCCAAAGAAATTGATTCGCGAGAAGAATGATAATGGGGTAGAAACGACACGCAGGGAATATGATAAATCAAAACCCAAAGGCTATAACATCGTTGCCGGTAAATTGAGTTTTGAGATAAACAAAGTCATGTCTTCTGATGAAATATCACCGACTCTTGTAGCAATGGATATGCAGAAATTGTATGTCGGGGACAACGGCGGTCTTCGAAGACTCACATTGCGTGAAGGTTTGAGATTATGCGGATATCCGGATGAAATCAAATTCAATGTGAGCGAAAAAGATGGCTTTGACTTATTAGGCAATACAGTCGTAGTACCTGTTATCAAAGCCGTAGCCGAAAGATTACTTGATACACTAATATTATAACTCTGACAATATGAAACTTACAGTAGAACAAGTTTATAACAAGCTTGTCAATGATGATAAAATTCTGACAAAGAAAGGCCAGATTACATTTACTTTAGGAGACATCGACATCATCGTAAAACAACGCGATGTTGTTGGTAACATTATGCAGGAATGGATTGAGGGGTGGCTCAAAAAGAATAATATCGATTACTCTCTTAACGATAACACTCAGATGCCGCCGGACTTCTATCTTGATCCTGAAAACAAGAAAGAGGGGCTAATGGAAATCAAAGCCTTCAACTATAAAGGCAGTCCCGGTTTCGATATTGCTGATTTCCGGATGTATGCTCGAGAAATTTCAGAAAAGCCTTGGATGCTCAATGTAACATATTTGATTTTTGGATATGATATGTCGGATGACGGCATTGTCACGATAAAACAGGTATGGCAGAAGAAAGTATGGGAAATGTCAAGACCAATGAAATCTGGTAACAACAAAACTATATGGCCGATAAATCTGCAAATAAAAGAAGGTACCGTACACAAAATGCGTCCTGGAAAATGGTATGGAAAAGCCACAAGTTTCTCCATCTTCGAAAACATGGAAGACTTTCTGGCTGCGATGGAAGAAACTATGTATAAGAACAAAGATACTCGTGATGATGCTCCCGACTGGCTTCAGAAAGTTCTCGACAGTTATGAAAAGCATTATGGTGTAAGACTTCAAATTCCAAGATGGAGCGAAATCACCTCAAAGTATGTGAATAGATAAGAAGTTTAACGAAAATGAATAATAATTTTAACGGCGTATTTTACTTTATGGAATGGATATTTGATGGTATTGGTACAGAGATAATTTCATTGCTGATAGGGCTTGCAGGAGGTGGTGCTATTGGTTATCGAATAGGAATAAGAAACAAAATTTCCCAACATCAAAAAGGGAGAGACCAGGCAAAACAAGTACAAATTGGAAACATTATCAATAATGGAAATTCAAAAAGCAGGCGATAATGCACAACAATTCCAAATTCAAAATCTCACAATTGGAATTGATGAAAAACGGGCTAGAGAAATATACGATGAAAAGTATAGCATAGCAAAAAAAGATTTCACAGAGGAAGCTTTGCGTATAGCCAATGAACGAGTAAGAGAACTTGAAAATAGGCTTATACCCAAAATGGAAGCTGTAAATGATGGATTAAAGGCTTTTGCGGATCCGAGTTTTCAGTTATTGTTGGTAGACGCTCAAAAAACGGCAGCAGCAACTGAACGATCTGTTGATTATGATTTACTATCAGAATTGTTGGTTCATAGAATAGAGAAAGGTAACGACAGACATGTTAGGACAGGGATACATCGAGCAGTAGAAATCGTTGAAGATATTTCTAATGAAGCATTGTTAGGTCTAACAATCATACATTCTTTAAATTCTTTTATCCCTGTATCACCAGAATGTGTTGGGGCATTGAATACATTGAATGATTTATATGGCAGATTAATATATGCTAAATTACCAGACGGGATAGACTGGATAGAAGACTTGGAAATACTTGACGCTATTCGAATAAATCCATTTGGCAAATTTAAAACTATAAAAGAATATTGTTCAGAAGTTCTTAATGGTATTATAACAATCGGTATTAAAAAAGATTCAGAAGAATATCAAAATGCCATTACGATATTGCGAAATAATAAACTTTTGTTTCCTGATTTGTTGGTTGATAATTATTTATTACCAGGTTATGTCAGAGTCAATATAGGAAATTTAGATGCTGTAAATACGCTTTCCATTATTCACACAATGGGGAATAATACTTCTGTATCTATACCTATGTCTGAACAACAAAAATCCGCGATTAAAACTGTAATTGAATTATATTCAAAAGATACTCAATTAAAAACGGATGTAGAAGAAAAGTTTTTATCAGAGTGTAATAGCAGACATAATTTGTCATTATTAAAAGACTGGATTGAAAAAATCCCGAACTCGTTTAGCGTTACATCTGTCGGGAAAGTACTAGCCCATGCTAATGCCCAAAGATGTGATAACAAATTACCGCCATTAAAGTAAGTTAATCATTAAATCTACTAAGCTATTTGTTTAACGAATGATTTTGACTACTTTTGCATTAAGAGTTATTTGACAGTAAAGCAACGAAAAACGCAGAGAATCGCACGGTTGCCAAGTCGTTACCATTACTTTTCAGATACTCCGTTAAATGTATATTCGTCAAACGGTTATGTAAAACTGTTCACAATCTAAAATTAATTTGAATACATACTTATATAACAATTCATTAGTGTCCCGTTAAAATCGGGACCAGTTAAATATTAATCAAATAGCCCCGGA
>USTH01000009.1 GCA_900557555.1 uncultured Prevotellaceae bacterium
GTACCAGCCACGAGCGAACCAATCATAACACAATCGCCACCAGCGGCAAGAGCTTTCACGACATCACCGCTATAGCGCAGTCCGCCGTCAGCAATCATTGGCACACCGATACCCTTTAGTGCCTGAGCAACGTCATATATGGCCGACAACTGTGGCACTCCGACACCGGCAACCACTCGTGTAGTACAAATACTGCCCGGCCCAATTCCAACTTTTATAGAGTCTGCTCCTGCTTCAACGAGCATTTTTGCAGCCTCTCCCGTTGCAACATTACCCACAACGATATCAACGCCAGAAAAATGTTTCTTAGCCTCCTTGACTTTATCTATAACACCCTTGGAATGTCCGTGGGCGGTATCTATCACAATAGCATCGGCCCCTGCTTTTATCAAAGCCTCCATGCGCTGCAGGGTATCATCGGTCACGCCCACTCCTGCGGCCACTCTCAGACGGCCTTTCTCATCCTTGCATGCCATAGGCTTGTCCTTAGCCTTGGTAATGTCCTTGTATGTTATAAGCCCGACAAGACGTCCATCCTTGCCTATTACGGGCAGCTTTTCAATCTTGTTCTCCTGAAGAATCTTTGCCGCAGCAGAAAGGTCTGTCTGCTGGTCTGTTGTAACGAGGTTCTCCGATGACATGACCTCGTCTATCAATTTACTTGAATCCAATTCAAAACGCAAGTCCCTGTTTGTAACAATGCCCACAAGATGTCTGTCGTTGTCAACAACTGGAATTCCACCGATATGGTACTCACTCATCAGCGCCAGGGCGTCACCAACGGTCTTGCCACGCTGTATTGTTATGGGGTCATAAATCATGCCGTTTTCCGCACGCTTTACGATTGCCACCTGCCTGGCCTGCTCCTCTATCGACATATTCTTGTGAATAACTCCAATACCGCCTTCCCTTGCGATGGCAATTGCCATTGTGGCCTCTGTCACAGTGTCCATTGCCGCCGTGACAAACGGTATATTAAGATTGATGTTGCGAGAAAAACGAGTATTCAACACCACTGTACGCGGCAGCACCTCTGAATATGCGGGGATAAGCAACACGTCGTCATAGGTCAAGCCATCTGACACTACTTTATCTTCAATAAACGATTTCATTTGTCAATAGTATTAATTTAAGCAAAATTACTTCTTTCTTTTCAAAGTGAGCTTCTTTTCTACCTTTTTTAATAATAATTTACAACAATAGCCATTTAGGCCTGCAGTAGACGGAGAACGCATGAGGGATTGCTTCTGACTGGCCCTCTAAGTGTCGGGGCATTTTGCCTACATCAATTCGCATTGTCCGACATGTACTTTATCCGCACAAGTCTGATTTCCTCTTCCGAAAAGTCATCTCCCAATTCGTTTACCGCCAAATCGATATCATCAGTCTCTGCCTCATCAAAATAGGCGCATATCTCATCGATTTTCTCCTTCTCCATTATCTCGTTCAGAAAATAGTCGATGTTGATTTTTGTACCCGAATATACGATTGCCTCTATCTCACTGAGGAGGTCTGAGAAATCCAGACGGTTTGTCTCGGCAAAGTCATCCAAATCAACTTTTCTGTCGATATTCTGAATAATGGTAATACGGAACTTAGACTTAACGTTAGGCAAGGTATAGCACCTGAAATCCTCCGGTCGCTCTATCTCGTTCTCCTCGCAGTATTTCCTAATTAATTCACAGAATTCCTTTCCGTATTTTTTGACTTTGCCCTGTCCGACACCTGGAATGCTGAGCAGTTCCTCGTTTGTTACGGGGTAAGTCGTTGCCATGGCCGACAAAGAGGAATCCTGGAAAATGACATACGGTGGCTTTTTTATATCGTCGGCCTTCTCCTTGCGCAGCTCCACCAGCATCTGATACAGCGTGTTGTCAACCGCCTCACAACTGTTTTCCAAGCAAACATTGTCGCTGTCATCATCATAGTCAACATCTTTACTTATGACAAACGAAGTCGGCTTATCAAGGAACTTGCGACCTTTCGAGGTCACCCTCAGTGCGCCCTTATTTTCTCGGTCCTTTTCAAGATACTCTGCAAGAACGGCGTTTCTGATGACAGATTGCCACATCAGAGGGTCATCGTTTTCGCCTACGCCGAAGAGCTCCAGATCCGCATGGCCATATTCCGACACCATGTCGGTCTCTCTTCCTGAAACGATATCAAGTATATAGTCTTCCGCAAAATTTTGTTTTACGGCCAGTACAATTTTCAAAATACTACACAGTTGTTCTTTTGCTTCCACTTTAACATTATTATTATTACAGTTATCACAATTTCCACAATTATCTTTATCATATTCTTCTCCAAAATAATGAAGAAGGATTTTTCTCCTGCACGCAGACGATTCCGCATAAAAAGCCGTCTCCTTCAGCAGCTGACGCCCTATTTCCTGTTCCTGACTTGCTTTGTCTTCAACAAACTTCTCAAGCTTGTGCAAATCCTTGTTTGAATAGAACATGAGACAGTAGCCCTCGCCTCCGTCACGACCAGCCCTGCCAGTCTCCTGATAATAACCCTCAATGCTTTTGGGAATGTCGTAATGAATTACAAACCTCACGTCGGGTTTGTCTATACCCATGCCAAAAGCCACCGTTGCAACAATCACATTAACTTTTTCCATAAGGAAATCGTCCTGTGTCTGCGATCTCTCGTGGGGTTCCAGACCCGCATGGTAGGGTGCGGCCTTTATGTTGTTGGCCTGAAGCACCTGGGCAAGGCGCTCCACCTCTTTCCTACTGAGGCAATAGATAATTCCGCTCTTCTGTGTACGAGAACTCACAAACCTCACCACTTCCTTGTCTACATCTTTGGTCTTCGGCCTTACCTCATAATACAGATTAGGCCGGTTGAAGGAGCTGCGGAATGTAACGACATCGCTCATCCCAAGATTTTTCAAGATGTCGGAGCCAACCTTTTCCGTTGCAGTAGATGTCAGCGCCACGATTGGCGGACGCTCAGCCAATGCCTTCTGCATCACCGCCAGCCTGCGCAGCCACGTCAGGGCTTCCTGTAGCATTGCCCTGCCACTTGACGGAACGTTGCATTTTTCGAGGCCTTCAAGCACATCCCTCAACTTCTGTGGCTCTTGACTGTTGTCAAAAGTGCCGCAACAGCTGAGAGTAGAGAAAAACTCCGCCCACAGGTCTTCCGTATACCCGTCTGACAGGGCCGCCAGCACAACCACAAGATCACCCACAGGCAACTTATCGTGCACCAGAGCCATCCTTACGCTGCTACGCACCTCAAGAAGTCTGTCGATTTCATCATCAGTGACGCCAATCTTCCTTAAAGATATAAAATTGATAGAAGGCCGTATGTTTCTATAGTCTGCCCTGAAGTCATGCCCCCACTCCGATATGCAGTGAGCCTCATCTACGGCATAGAACGAAACATTCATTTGAGAGAAGAAGTCCAGATTGGAGCGTTTGGCAAGAGTTTCGGGAGCCACATATAGCAACTTAGTCCTGCCATCCAGCACATCTTTCTGCACGTTGGCAAGCTCCGGACGCGACAGGGTGGAGTTCATAAAATGAGCCACACTATCTTCCTCCAAAAGGCTGCGCAACGCATCCACCTGATTCTTCATGAGCGAAATCAAGGGCGACACCACTACTGCCGTACCATCTTCCATCAGTGCCGGCAACTGGTAGCATAAAGACTTGCCACCCCCCGTTGGCATCAGCACAAAGGTATCGTGGCCCTGCAGAACGCTCTCGACGACATTTTCCTGTTCGCCCTTAAACTTCTCAAAGCCAAAAAACTGCTTCAGACAGCTATAAATACCTTGTTTTGAAATCATTTTCCTTTTTTAAAGACAATTCGTTCCTATATCAACAATCGGCATCCACCAAATCCTTTATCAATAGATTAACAAAGTTATAACAAGATTTTCAAATACGGACAAAACCGTACTGAAAATTCACGACATCAAGAAAAAAAACATGCAGCCCAAGTCACCATACACCAAAAAACGGCACTTTCAGCTGGAACTTTCGGCACTGACAGCCAACGGAGGCCGAAATACGCTCATTCTGCCGAACTTCACACATGCCAAACGTCCGTTGGCAGTCAGTTCCCTTATCACACCTGCAGCATAAGCCTCCGAACAGCCCGCCTCGTTGGCAAAGTCGGATACAGAGAATACCCCCTTGCGCTCCAACAGCCCTTCGGCAATCTCTGCGGCCTCACCAGGCGCAAGTGACACATTGTTTCTGACCCTTGCAGATACTACCTTATAAACTACATCGCAAAATTGCTCCTGTAGCCTCTGTTTGGCCTTGAAAACCACACCACCCTTTGCACGTTCCACCATTGGACTGCCTTTGTCACCGAACACCACCTTGCCCCGAACCGTCGGGGCAAGGAAACCCAATCCGGGCAGCTCAACCGAATGGCCCAAAGTCAGCATCTCGCCCACTACTCCGGCCAGCGCATCCAACACCGCCATAACCTGACTGCGCGACACACTGCGGTTGGCCACCATCATGTCAACCAACGACTCCGCATCAATCCTGCCGGCATCAATCACCTTGGCGTAAACAGTTCCCACACCCTGCAAGACACCGCCCGCAGCTTTCAAACGACATTTAATGACCTTCATAACTTACATATATTACTATTACACATCAGAAATACATGTGCAAAGGTCACACCTTCGGCCGAAACGGATTTCTGCACCGCCCGATGCAGACGTCCCTTTCGGCCGAAACTCACAAACAATTCGCCCGACAGAGAGTTTTTAGGCCTACACGATTGAGGGCGAAGATGCTGTCTGTCAGTGTCTTGCCGCATAATGGACTTCACCACACTCTTACAGACCACAATGTCGGGTCAACATGAGTTGCACACTCTTGTCTGCAGACTGCCAACAGTTTTAGAGATCCGCTGACCTTATTTAGAAAAGTTTTGTGATTTTCGGATAAATACATACACAAAAAAATCAGCCAACTTTGCTGACTGATTCTTTTGTGACACCGTAGGGATTCAAACCCTAAACCTTCTGATCCGTAGTCAGATGCTCTATTCAGTTGAGCTACGGTGCCATATCTTTTGTAATTGCGAGTGCAAAGGTAGCGTTTTATTTTATTCCCGCCAAGGATTCGCACTTTTTTTTGCGAAAACAACATCAAAAAAAGTGAGAGATGACAGAATGGCACTTTTGCCTCGTCCTTTTTGAGCTCAAAATAGCCCACCATTATTCGCTAAAACGACAAGCAACATCTGCACTTCAAACAAAATCCAATAAGTCCTAACGACCGAATTGGGTTCAAATGGCATTGGGGTGGAAATACACAAAAAAAAATGCATATTAGAGAGACTTCGATGTCACAGCAAGATTTTTAGCATTTTTGATACATTTGCACACAATTGCCAAAAACTTATTAAAACAATCTAATTTTTAAAAACATCATATCCATTTCAGATTTTTATTGATATTTTTGCATATAATTGAAACACGCATGTGATGACATATTCTACTGCACGATTATTGAATAAGTATAGATGTAACATATCCCACAACATCTTCTATTGCAATCTTCGGAAATAATACTCGTTTCTTACTACAGATAACGTATTATTAACGAATTTTGAAAAACATGGGTTTTATTATTTTATATTTTACTGGAGCTCTGTCACTTTCCTTTATATGCTCCATACTTGAGGCGGTACTACTATCTACTCCGATGTCGTTCATTTCGATGAAGGAGAATCAAGGCAACAAGACCGCTTCGTTGATGAAACAATACAAAAACAACGTAGACCGCCCTGTGGGCGCCATTCTTTCGCTCAACACAATTGCCCACACCATTGGTTCCGCTGGCGT
This sequence comes from uncultured Prevotellaceae bacterium, assembly GCA_900557555.1. Classification (GTDB taxonomy): domain Bacteria; phylum Bacteroidota; class Bacteroidia; order Bacteroidales; family Bacteroidaceae; genus UBA6382. Next base: position 5,828 of record USTH01000009.1, read on the forward strand.
AGGCGCAGAGTCTATCAAACTCTTTGGAGAAGAATACTTCGGCATCATTTCCGCTATTCTTACTCTGCTGATTCTTGTGCTTTCAGAGATCATCCCCAAAACAATTGGGGCATCCTATTGGCGCACTCTGGCCATGCCGTCCACCAAGATTATTCGAGCATTTATCTTCATCACCTATCCGTTGGTTCTGCTCTCAGAACTCATTACAAAAGCATTTACCCCTAAGAACCACCAGATTTCTGTGAGTCGTGAGGAGGTGTCAGCCATGGTGGATGTAGGCACCACTGAAGGAGTGTTCAACGAATCAGAAAGCAAGATTATCAAAAGCTGTATTCATCTGGCAGGAGTTAAGGCCAAAGAGGCCATGACTCCGTCTATCGTGGTGGAAACCGCTGACATAAACATGACTACCAAGGAGTTTTATGAACTGCGTGAATGGAAATTCTCTCGCATTCCGGTGTATGATAAAGATAAGGACTACATCGTGGGATACGTTTTGAAAGATGCTATTCTCAAACTGGTTTCAGACGATAATTTCCAGACCAAATTATCCGAGTTGATGCGTCCGATTCTTTCTTTCAAAGAGGACGAATCCCTATATCGGATATGGGAAAAAATGCTCGAGAAGCGCGAACACATCTCCATCATTGTTGACGAATACGGCTGCCTTCGCGGTGTGGTCTCCATGGAAGATGTCATAGAAACAATGACCGGTGTGGAAATTGTGGACGAAGACGATGTAGCTGTAGATATGCAAGCGTTGGCAAGGGAAAAATCACACAGGATGATGCAGGGCAAGAAGTAATAGGGAAACGGTCTCTATCTTCAACCCAATTTGCAGGGTCACAAAAAGGCAAGCGCCCTTGGTTAGGTTGCATTTGTCATCACTTTTGCTAGTCACATACAGTAAATGCCGGCATTACCATAACGAGTGATGCCGGCATTTGTACTTTGTCCGCTCCAGAGCGGCTATGCCATAACATTATTTTTTCGCTATCTGTTCAGCTATAAAGGCTTCCATTTGTGGGAATGCGGCCTCTACACATTTTGTCAGTTTAAGTTGGTTGCGGCTTCTCACGAGGTTGTGCTCCGGATACTTGCAATGGAAATAGACGTCGCCGTTGATGTAGTCTGCGATGAAGCGTACCAGAGTCATGTAGGGGAACAACGCTGTTGCAAAAGGAAGATTCTCGATTTCTATAGGTGTTATGAAACTTGCGGCACCTTTGAGATAACCTTTTGTAAAGGCCTTGAACACTTCAAAGTTAAAACTTACCTTAGACAAATCGGGGTCATCCTCTGCCGTGGTGTTTGCCGCCGAGCGCAAGAAGTCACCAAAGTCAGAGAAAACAAACGAAGGCATAACGGTGTCAAGGTCTATCACACACAACACGTTGTCATCCTTGTCAAAGAGGATATTGTCAACCTTTGTGTCGCAGTGGCATATACGTTTAGGCAGTTTGCCCTCACGATACAGTCGCTCAGCCTTGCAATATTCGTCAGCACGTTCAAAGATTTCCGACAAAATCTGCTTCACTTCAGGATCGTTGGCCCTTCCGCTTTTGTTTTGTGCCACGGCATCGTTCAGTTGCTGCAATCTGAACTCCATGTTGTGGAAGTCCTTGATGGTTTCGCCCAGTTTCACTGGAATATCCGCAAGTGAGGCTTGGAAATTGGCGAAGGTCTCTCCTACGACATATGCACTCTCAAGGCTGACACCTGTCTTTGTCACACAGTCTGCTATGCAAAGCATCATACGCCAGTACTTCTCGCCGTCAAAAAAATACATCTTGCCGTCTTTGGCCGGTATGAAATGTAGCACTTTGCGCTCTATGTCTTTTTCGCCTGCGGCAATCAACTTCTTGCGGATATGACCTGTAACCTCCACAATGTTGTTCATTAACAAATCGATGTCAGGAAAGACCGACACATTGACATTCTGCAGAATGTAGTCGGGGGCATCACCTTCCGTCGTAACCTTATAGGTCGAATTAATAAGACCGCCACCGAAAGGAGCCACGTCTTTCACAACACCGTTAATAGCAAATTGGGATACAATGTCTTTTAAATCCATAATTATATTCTTTATTTGTATAAAATTTTGATGACGATATCAGTTTGTTGTCGGCAAATATAACAAAAAGTTTATTGCTATCAAATTTTTACACCACTAAATCGCTATTTTAAGGTAAGAATTACAAAACAATGCATCAGTCTGCCTGTTTTGGAATTCATGTTATAATGCTGCAGAAGTCGTTAGACAATTACGGCAGACAACGAGCTGTTCTATTTGGTCGTCAGGATTTATTTTCGTTATCCAGCGTACCATAATACCACTCGAATAAACGGACCACGCCTTCTTCAACATCAACTTTGTGCCTCCAGCCGAGGTTATGAAGTTTTGTGACGTCTGTCAGTTTTCGCATTGTACCATCTGGTTTTGACGCATCAAAAACTATTTCACCTTCAAAGCCGACTGTACGTGCTACAAGGTGAGCCAACTCCTTTATGGTGATTTCGCTGCCAGTGCCCACATTGACGTGGCAATTTCTGATTTCGCCCAGAGCTGGAATTGCTCCGCCTCGCCCCACGGACCTGTTGCGGTCTGCAACACCATCTGCACCCACACCATAGTGAACGGACGAATATTTCCGCTCACCGATAATGTCTGCAAAGTCAACATTGAGCAGTAGATGGACTGAAGCATCGGCCATATCCTCTGACCACAAAAATTCACGAAGCGGGGTACCCGTTCCCCACAAAGTAACAACGTTGTCACGAATGCCGTATTTGGCCAACAATCCAAGTATTTCGTCTTGGTCTGCATTGCCGCCTACGCCCTCAACATTGCGCTGGTCGAGGTCTTTTCTTATTCTGTCCCAATCTCCGTCATGAATAAGTTTGGCCAGATATATCTTGCGCATCATCGCTGGCATTACATGGGAATTCTCCAAATGGAAGTTATCGTTAGGGCCATACAGGTTTGTCGGCATGACCGCAATATAATCGGTGCCATATTGCAGATTGTATGACTCACACATCTTCAAGCCAGCAATCTTGGCTATCGCATACTCTTCGTTCGTATACTCAAGTTCTGATGTGAGCAGACAGTCCTCCTTCATAGGCTGTGGAGCATTCTTCGGATATATGCACGTAGAACCGAGAAACAGAAGTTTTTTGACCCCATGGCGATAAGCCTCCGAAATCACGTTGCACTGGATTTTCATGTTCATCATGATAAAGTCCGCCCTATATAAGGAGTTTGCCATTATACCTCCCACAAAAGCCGCTGCCAGAACTACAGCATCAGGCTGTTCTTCATCAAAAAACTTCCTCACAGCATACTGGTCGGTAAGGTCAAGCTCCGCATGGCTGCGACCCACAAGGTTTGCATAACCTCTGTTCAACAGATTGTTCCATATTGCAGAGCCTACAAGTCCTTTATGGCCTGCAACATATATTTTAGAATCCTTTTTCATTTTTGTATTTTAATATTCTTTCTCCTTAGGCAAAACAATGCGTAAGCCAACACTACGGCGAAGCATCCGCATGGCACAAAATAACTTATGTAGATACCAGCATTGTCTGAAACAATACCCTGCACGGGGGTAATCAGGGCACCACCCAATATTGACATAATCAACGTGCTTGCTCCTATTTTTGCATCCTCGGGCCTTTCTCCCTCCAACACACTTTCCAGAGCTGTGCCATATATTGTCGGAAACATCATGCTCATAAACACACTCACGCAGACCAGTGCTACGACAAGACCATAGCCACCGCCTGCACCTCCTGCAACTAAACATGTACACAGCAGCGAAGCGACACCGCTGAAGACCAAGAGCCAGACAGGATTGAAATACTTCATCAACCATGTGTACACAAAACGCGACAGACAGAAACCAACTATACTAATAAGGTAATAGGTAGATGCTTCAGACTCGTTGACATTCAACTCTTGCATCACGATACGTATGGTAAAAGACCAAACGCAAATCTGCGCACCAACATAAAAGAACTGGGCTACAACACCATATACAAACGTGTTGTTTCTGGACAGCCGCACAAAGACAGCCCTCAAACCGTCTCCCCCCTCCGCACTGCGTCCCTGCGGCATGTTGGAGAATATCATGACTACCATTATCAACAGAAGCACGATGCCCAAAACAGAATAGGTGCCCGAAACAGAATACAGGGACAGGTCTTCCAGAATAAAATACTTGCTCATCATGATGCCTACGATGCTGCCGATTGGATTGAACGACTGAGCAATATTAAGTCTGCGCGTGGCGGTCTCGGGCGAACCCATTGACATCACATAGGGATTGGCTGTTGTTTCAAGTACCGAACAACCAGAGGCCATGATATAGATTGCTACCAGATAAAAGGCATAGCTTGAGGCCATTGCGGCGGGAAGAAACAGCAATGCTCCAAGTGCATACAGCACTAAGCCCAACAATACTCCGCTCTTAAAACTATGGCGTTTGATGAACAATGCGGCAGGCAATGCCACACAAAAATAAGCTCCATAGAATGCCATCTGGATAAAACTCGTCTGGGTGTCAGACATATCCATAATATTGCGAAATGCCGCCAACAAGGTATCAGTCATGTTGTTGGCAAGCCCCCAAAGTAAAAAGAGGCTTGTGACCAACACAAACGGCAGCAAGTATTTCTTCTCCAATATAGGTTTTTCCTTGTTCATAATTCAAACGTTTCCTTTAGCGTGTGGCACAAATCAGTCTGGGATATCTCAAACAGCAATACGTCTGGTCTTTTAGAAACAATCATTTCTTTATACGCTTCGGCAGGCATAAGGGCAAAATAAACCTCGCCCTTGCCTGCCAATAAATAAGCTGGGATATTTTTTATTTTACTACACCTTTTTCAAGATACTCTGCCAGATTGGTACGTATTTTTGCAGCGGCTCCTTCGCCTGCCACCTTGGCCATATCAGACTCCACCATGATGCTTACAAGTTCCTCGAAACTCGTCTTGTTCGGGTTCCACCCCAACTTGGCTTTTGCCTTTGTGGGGTCACCCCAGAGGTTTACAACGTCTGTGGGTCTATAGAAGTCTTTGCTTACAGCCACCAAAGTCTTTCCCACCAGATTGTCGGGTCCATCGACACAAATACCTTTTTCATCAAGACCCTCGCCATAGAATTCCAGTTCTATGCCAACATGTTTAAATGCATAATAGCAGAAATCCCTCACACTGTGTTGCACACCTGTTGCAATCACGAAGTCTTCTGGCGTCTTATGTTGTAGAATCATCCACATGCACTCCACGTAATCCTTGGCATAGCCCCAGTCCCTCAACGATGACAGGTTGCCCAGATACAATACATCTTGCAGTCCTTGCATTATACGTGCAGCCGCAAGCGTTATCTTGCGTGTCACAAAGGTTTCGCCTCTGCGCTCCGATTCGTGATTGAACAAGATTCCTGAGCAGCAGAACATGCCGTAAGCCTCACGATATTCCTTTACTATCCAAAAGCCGTACAACTTCGCCACGGCATAAGGCGAATAGGGATGAAAAGGCGTGTTCTCGTTTTGAGGCACCTGCTCCACTTTACCATAGAGCTCCGATGTGCTTGCCTGATACACTCTGCAGGTATTCCCCAGATGGCAAGCCCTTACTGCCTCCAAAATACGCAACACGCCGACGGCATCGACATCTGCCGTGTACTCAGGTGAGTCAAAACTAACCTGCACATGGCTTTGTGCAGCCAGATTGTATATTTCGTCTGGGCGTACCGTGTCTACGACCTTCACTATGGACATTGAATCACCCATGTCTGCATAATGAAGATGGAAATTCTTCACTCCCTCAAGATGAGCGATACGCTCACGGTAATCAACACTTGAACGCCTGATTATACCATGAACATCATAACCCTTTTCAAGCAGGAATTCAGCAAGATAAGAACCATCCTGTCCTGTCACTCCTGTAATGAGAGCAGTCTTTAGGTTCTTGACATTGATAAAGGGTTTGCCGTTTAAGTCTGACGAGGAGAAAGACGTTGGGCGATGCGCTCCTAACGAAACCAGATTTCTGGTAATGTCAACCTCAAGGACCTTGTTCAGCAAAGCTATAGTTTCCTTGCTAAATCCATTATGCCCCGTGAGCCAACGGCTAATGGACGTCTCGCTTTTATTTACCATTTTAGCCAATTCACGTTGAGAAATGCCACGGCTATTCAAAAGCTTGTTAAGATTTGATGCAATAAACATGTCAAGTTTATTCTTTTCTTCACGTCTCATATATAATTTTTTAGGTGTTCAATGACAAAATTACTAAATTGCCAGCTATAAGGCCCAACGTTTTCACAAGGAATTTTACATTAACTTTATCTTTTTTACACGCTATACAAACTATTTTTAAATTTACTGTAAAGTTTGACAAACAATTTACAACCACACCCCAAGTCTATGCCTTTTTAATCATTACTAATAATTGTTAATTTAGCTAAAGAATAAAAGTAAGTATAACGAACTATAATTAATTTTGCACCACAAATCAATCAATTTCCTAACCACACAACATTCTAACCAGACAAACACACAAATGACAAAAAAGACAGCATGGGCACTATGCCTTTTATTGTGTGCGTCATCATCTTATGGCCAACAACACAGATGGACTCTACAGGACTGCATTAACTACGCAACCGACCACAGTATAGAGATATTGAAATCAAAGGCCCAAACCGACATTGCGACCGAAAACGTGAAGCGACAGAAAGCCAACTGGCTTCCGACACTATCTGCAAACAGCAGCCAATCGCTGACATACCGCCCTTTTCAGGAGGGGGCCACGGGTTTTGTAAACGGGAATGCCATGAGCAGCAGTTCAAAGAAAACATCATATAACGGCAGTTATGGTATAAATGCGTATTGGACGGTGTTTAATGGCAACCAGACAAACAATAACATTAAAATAGCCAAGCTGCAATCAGAGGAATCTGAATTGAATACGCTTACAAGCATCAATACTATAAAGGAACAGATTGTACAGTTGTACATAAACATAATGTACACAAGAGAAGCTTTGGAGGTAAACAAAGAGCTGCTGAAGCAGGATAGTGTGCTTTACAAAAGAGGCCAGGAACTGCTTTCGCAGGGGCAAATTGCAAAATACGAACTACTGGAGCTTCAAGCAGCCGTAGCAAACGGGAAATATGACATTGTCAATTCCGCCACACAGATTGACCAATACCTTCTACAACTCAAGCAACTTATGTCACTGCCCTCAGAAGAACACTTTGACATTGCCAACATTACCCTGGACGATGCGCACACACTGGCTGCCGTTCCCGAAACACAATCCGTGTATAGCAGCGCACTCAAACAACGGCCCGAAATTAAGGCCGCAGATTTGAGCATAAAGGAGGCGGAATTGAATTACAAGGTGGCTAAAGCTGGCTTTCTGCCTACAATTTCCCTGTCGGCAGGATTTGGCGACAATCACTCCAGTGGCAGCAACAAAGACTGGTTTGAACAGATGAAACGCAATCTTGATGGTTCAGTAGGCGTAACAATCAGTGTGCCCATATTAGACGGAAGAAGCAACAAGACTAACACAAGAAAAGCAAGAATAGAACAGACCATTGCAACTCTCGACAAAGAAGATGCGTCAAGAGACTTGTATTACAGCATAGCGAACTACAGGCTAAACGCATACAACAACCAGCAGAAATACATTGCTGGAACAGAGAAGCTGAACTATAATCAGGAAAACTACAATGCCATCTACACAAAGGCCCAAATAGGAACGATGAACATTGTGGAAACTCTCAACGCACGCACATCACTTCTTAATGCGAAACAAGATGTCTTGCAAAGCAAATATCTTACGGCATACAACAGAAGTATGCTCAACTTTTACGCCAACAACCAACTTGATTTATAAAAATACACACATATATGAAACTTAGCAAGACATACAAAATCACCATTGCAGTTGTTGCCATTGCGGCAATCATCCTGATATGCAAACTTGCCTTCGGTGACAAGGAGGAACTAAAAGTATCCTACAATTTTGCAAAAGCCGAGATCACAGACATTAGCACCACTGTTACCGCCACCGGCACCATCGAACCCGTAACCAAAGTTGAAGTCGGTACACAGGTGAGCGGCATCGTCAGCAAACTATATGTTGACTATAACAGCGTAGTAAAGGCCGGACAAGTAATTGCCGAACTCGACAAGTCGAACCTTACCAGCGAGCTAAACAGCGCAAAGGCTAATCTGGCAGCGTCCAAAGCCAGCCTCAACAGCCTTGAGTCAGAACTGAATTACCAGAAAGAGAACTACAACCGTCAGAAGAACCTTCACGACAAGGGCCTCATAAGCGATGACGCTTATGACCAGGCTTTCAAAAGCTATAAGCAGGCCGTGCAGAGTGTAAGCCAACAGAAGCAGCTTGTCGTGACACAAAGCGAAAATGTCAAAAAGGCGACCACCAACCTAAGCTATGCCACCATCACAAGCCCCATTGACGGCATTGTGCTCAGCAAGGAAGTTGAAGAAGGCCAGACTGTAGCATCTTCATTCAACACCCCTACCCTTTTCACCATTGCCAAGAACCTTACAGACATGCGTGTAATAGCCGATGTTGACGAAGCCGACATAGGCAACGTCAAAGTAGGACAACGCGTACAGTTTACCGTTGACGCCTATCCTGACGACACCTTTGAGGGCTGCGTAACACAAGTGCGCCAAGAAGCTACGACCGAAAGCAATGTGGTTACATACGAGGTTGTGATTTCGGCTCCTAACGACAATCTTAAATTAAAGCCGGGCCTTACTGCCAATGTAACAATCTACACCTCTGAAAAGTCACATGTGTGTGCAATACCGTCAAAGGCTCTCAAATTTGCACCCAACGAGGCTATGCTTGCACCCGACGAAACCATCAGCGACAACAAAGCAGAGCACAAGGTGTGGACAAAACAAGGTAACGTGTTTAAAGCCGTTGCCGTAACTCCTGGGCTAAGCAACGGCACCATGACAGAAATCGTTTCTGGTCTGAAACCCGGACAGGAGGTGATAACAGAATTTATCATGAACGACAACAGCGCACAGAACGGTCAGAGCAAAAATCCTTTCATGCCGTCTCCGCCAAGCAAGAAAAACAAGCAGAGCGACAGTTCGAAAAAATAGTCAGCAACCAGTTACACAAAACGACTTGAGCAACGATCAAACAAGATGAACGACAGAAAAGTTGTAATCGAATTAGATAATGTCAGGCGCAATTTCAAGGTTGGAGATGAAATTGTACATGCACTTCGCGGAATTTCATTCAAGATTTACGAAGGAGAGTTCGTTACCATTATGGGAACGTCAGGTTCTGGAAAGTCAACGCTTCTCAACCAGTTGGGCTGCCTTGACACCCCGACAGAGGGCGAATACTACCTTGACGGGATTCCTGTCAGAACGATGAAGCGTAACGAGCGTGCGGTTTTACGTAACCGAAAAATCGGCTTTGTATTTCAGAACTACAATCTTCTGCCGAAGACGACTGCAATAGAAAATGTGGAACTGCCGCTGATGTATAACAGTGCATACAACGCCCGCCAACGACGCGAAGCCGCTATTGAGGCACTCAAAGCTGTAGGACTGGCAGAACGCCTTAACCACAAAAGTAACCAGATGAGCGGTGGCCAGATGCAACGTGTAGCCATCGCCCGCGCCTTGGTCAACAATCCCGCAGTAATTCTGGCTGACGAGGCTACAGGAAACCTTGACACACGTACTTCTTTTGAGATGCTTGTGCTTTTCCAAAAACTTCACGCTGAAGGAAGAACCATCATCTTCGTGACCCACAACCCCGAGATAGCCCTCTACTCCAGTCGCAACATAATGCTTCGCGACGGAAAGATAAGAGAAGATGTCGTAAACAACAACATAAGGTCAGCAGCAGAGTCTCTCGCCGCACTTCCTGTAAACCAAGACGACTAAATGAACTATATAAACCTTTTCAAAGTTGCCCTTAAGGCAATATCCAACAACAAGTTCCGCTCCTTTCTGTCAATGCTCGGCATTATCATCGGAGTGGCGGCCGTAATCATTATGATGGCCATTGGCCAAGGCTCGAAGCAAAGCATTCGTGAAAACATCTCGCAAATGGGTACCAATCTAATCATGATACGCCCCGGTGCGGACATGCGTGGCGGTGTACGCCAAGACCCCTCTGCAATGCAGACTCTCAAGCAAGAAGATTATGACGCAATACTTCAAGACAAGAAATACATTACCTATGTAAGTCCTGAGGTTACAGCCTCTGGCCAAGTCATTTACGGTGCAAACAACACCTCCACGTCGCTGTATGGAGAGAACACGGACTATCTGAACATCAAACAATGGGTGGTAGAAAGCGGTGACTGCTTCACCGAAGAGGATATACGCAAGAGCGCCAAAGTATGTTTGGTCGGCAAAACTATTGTTGACGAGTTATTCCCGAACGGAAACGACCCCATAGGCAAGACAATCAGGTTTAAATCCATTCCTTTCAGAATAATCGGTGTGCTCAAGTCAAAAGGCTACAATTCGTGGGGCATGGACCAAGACAACGTCATGATTGCACCTTACACCACTGTAATGAAACGAATATTGGCACAGACGTTTTTCACATCCATCAACTGCTCTGCCCTGACTGAAGAGATGACAGACCAGGCCATAGATGAACTGACAAGCATATTGCGAACACGCCACAAACTAAAAGATGCGGACGATGACGACTTTACAATACGTTCCCAACAAGAAATGATGGATACCATGTCAAGCACGATGGACTCCATAACCATCATTCTTGTTGTTGCAGCGGCATTCTCACTAATCGTTGCAGGTATTGGCATTATGAACATCATGCTTGTCAGCGTAACCGAACGAACAAAGGAAATCGGCCTACGAATGTCAGTCGGAGCACGCGGCATCGATATAAGCAGCCAGTTTCTCATAGAGAGCATCGTGATAAGTGTAACGGGAGGCATACTTGGCATAATTGTCGGTTGGGCAGGCACATTGGCTTGCGCAAGTTTCAATCTCCCAGTTAGCATCCCCGTCTGGAGCATAATCCTCAGTTTTGCCGTATGTACACTCATAGGCATTCTGTTTGGTTTCTTCCCTGCTCGCAAGGCTGCATCTATGGATCCCATTGAAGCCTTACGATATGAATAACAGGTAACAAAACACAGATATCTATATAATATGTACGAAGCTGCTCCGTGATTAAAGTTTACGGAGCAGCCTTCTTTTTTACCATCTTGGTATCACCCGTTTTAATCCGATTCGGTCGTCAGGACTTATTGGGGTGAACCGCACGGCAATTTGAGGCTGCCACACACCATGCTAACAGAAGCGAAGAAACAGACATACAAAAACGACAGAATAAGATATAAGGTGGCTCACAGCGCGAGATTTCCTGTTTCCGCTAACTAGCGGACTCGTGTCCACTAAGTTAGCTGACAAATGTCTACTAAGTTAGTGGACACTGGTACGTTAGTTAGTAGAATGATGTTTGTTACGGCCACGACATTTCAGAACCGTTACTCTGCTTTGCCGTGTGTGCCCGCTGTAAGATAGACAAACTGTAAGGCCGAGTCAGATAAATCTACGCTTATTTTGACACAGCCTCGCATACTGAACAAATAGGCAGAAAAAAACAGACTCAAATTATTAAGATGCAAAAAAATACCGTAAACTTGAAAATAAATACATATCTTTGTAAATGAAATAGAAATAACGCAACAAAATGAAAAGATATTCCGCAATTATTGCGTTTTGCATTATTGGGGTTGGAATACTATCCCCTTGTTTTACATACGCTCAAACAGGAAACATCAAGCCTATAGAACACGTGGGCTTCTCCAACATCAGAATAACCGACTCTTTTTGGAGACCCAGAATTGAACGCCACGTCACACATACATTGCCCTCTTGCATCAACCAGATCGAAAACGTCACTGGAAGAATACGCAATTTTGAGAACGCTGCCAAGCACACTGGCAAACACTCAGGCATCTTCTATGACGACTCGGATGTCTACAAAGCAATGGAGGGAATGGCATACAGCCTCAGTTACAAACAGAACCCCGAACTTGAGGCTAAGTTTGACGAGTGGACAGACAAGATCGCCTCTGCCCAACAGCCAGACGGATACCTAAATACTTACTACACGCTCAACGCCCCTAACGAGCGATGGAAAGACATGCATATGCACGAAATGTATTGTGCAGGACACCTCATGGAAGCTGCAACGGCATATTATCAGATTACTGGAAAACGCAAACTGCTTGACGTGGCATCAAAGATGGCAGACCACATGACAGACATCTTCGGTCCAGGAAAACGTCATTGGGTAACCGGACACGAAGAGGTAGAACTTGGTCTTGTGAAACTGTATGAAGCAACAAAAAACAAGAAATACCTTGATTTCGCCCAATGGCTTCTTGATGAGAGAGGACACGGATATGGGGCAACAACACCGAGAAGTGGGTGGAACAAATGGCATCCCGACTATGCGCAAGACGACGTGCCCGTCAGAGCCATTACAGACATCAAAGGACACGCCGTAAGAGCAATGTACCTGTACTGTGGCATAGCAGACGTAGCGGCCACCAAGGACGACACAAGTTATCTGCCTGCGCTCAAGAGAGTTTGGGAAGATGTCGTTGAGCGCAACATGTATATAACAGGCGGTATCGGCCAGTCTGCCTCCAATGAAGGTTTCACAACAGACTACTCCTTGCCTAACCTTACCGCTTATTGCGAGACCTGTGCTTCTGTAGGAATGTGCTTCTGGAACATGAGAATGCATGAGTTTACAGGCGAATCAAAATATATTGATATCGTAGAGAAGGCTTTATATAACGGAGCCCTTGCGGGTGTATCGCTTCAGGGCGACAAGTTCTTTTATGTAAACCCATTGGAGTCAGAGGGAAACCATCATCGACAAGCATGGTATGGCACTGCTTGCTGCCCCTCACAGATTGCCCGCATGCTGCCGTCTGTCGGCAACTATATCTACAGTCTGTCGAAAGATGCCATCCGTGTCAACATGTTCATTGGCAACAGTGCTGACATCAGCATTGCCAACCACAAGGTCTCTTTGGAGATGCAGACACAATACCCATGGAATGGAGTCGTCACACTCCGCATTAACGCAGATGGGAAAGTCAATCAAGCCCTGAAGATAAGAATGCCGTCTTGGTGCAAAGGATTCTCTATTATGCGCAATGGCAAGAAGCAGCCCTACCAGACAGACCGAGGATATGCCGTTGTAAAAAATTGGAAAGACGGTAATGTTTTTACTATAAACATGGATATGCCAGTAGAAATAATGGCTGCCGACGAAAGGGTTAAAGAAGACGAAGGCATGAGGGCCATTCAACGTGGTCCACTTGTCTATTGCATGGAAGAAGTTGATAATCCCTTATGCTACGACAGTTTCGTTCTCAGCGACAAGACACTTTTTGAAGTTACAGACGACAGCATCTGTCAGAACCCGATAAAAAGCATTGTCGCAGAATCGGCAGACGGAACAAAGGTGAAATTCGTTCCGTATTACAGCTGGGACAATCGCAAGGCTGGCAAGATGAAGGTTTGGGTAACTTTCAATGAATAGTTTTCCGTTAAGGCGGCAATCAGACACGACACCTAAAAAATAACCAAACACTATAACAAGATGAAACCACTTACAAAAAAAATCGCCTTATTCCTAATTCTGACGACAGGATTGATGTGGGCAACTGTTTCGCAGGCACAAAGCTATCAGGCCAAGGTAGATACGGCATGGGGCAACTGGTGCTACAAGTTTCAAAACGGACAATTCCACTCCAGACAAGAAAGTAAGAGAGTGCTGACCTCATTGTCCACGCCATCTTCAGGGCTTAGTCTTGTATACTATCTGCGCATTCCCGAAACGGGAGCACGAGCCGACCTCGTATACACACCGAAGTATGCCCGCATGCCAAAGATTTCACTTACAGTCACACGTGTCTCAACAGGCGACACTCTCTGTGTCAGTGAAACGCAAAACACCAATCTTGCGCTTACAGGCAAGGAGATAACGACAGAGATACTGCCTCATACAACATTTCCCGCCGACGAATATTACCGCTTCGAGCTCAACTGTGACAATTGGTCTTACATCAACAATGTGAAGTACTTTCTGTTCCAGCGTACAGCAACGCTTCCTATTCTTCAGCATCCACAAGGCGGTTATGGCCAGCACCTCTTCACATGGGCATCAACCATTCCCGATGCACCCACAGGACAAGCCTACGATTGGGCCTATCTGGAAGTGCTTGTTCCACGCGAATACCAACACCCCGCCGACTACTACTGCACCATTGCAACCCTTCAGTGCTATATGGGTATTCAAAGTGTAGGACGCGTTGGCAATGACTTCAACCGCACCGTGCTATTCTCATGCTGGGACTCAGGCAATACAGACGAAAACCCAAATTTGCCACATTATCTTCGTGCGAAAGTATATGATTACAATCACCTTGGAGTAAGCGGGCATGGCGGAGGAGAAGGTTCATCAGGAACCATTCAGCTTAACAGCGAAACCACATGGTGGCGGTCAGACGAATGGGTACAGTTTCTCGTCAATGCCCGTCCTGAAAGCGCTACCGAGTATGAAAGAAACTACAGCTCGGGAGACCGTGAAGTTGTCAACGTGGAGAACACTCTTCTGACTGTTTGGTATAAAATGGCTTCTGACTCCGCATGGACTTATCTTGCCACAATACGTGAGGCCTGCAAGAACGAGATGATGGAGTCTTGGTACTCGTTTATCGAGAACTTTGGCGGTGCAGAGGGGCATCATCCCCATAAAGTCTATTTCAGACACGGCTACATGCGCTCTGCCGCTTCTGGCAAATGGTATAACCGAAACAAAGTCGGTTTCACGCATTATGATGACCGCACCACACGCACTGACCGCTATAGCGGCACCACCAGTCTCTATGAGAACGCATTTCAGATGACCTACGGCGGCTGGGGGCTTCCTACCGACAGCGGCAATGTGGCCGGCCTGCCGAAAACAGATACCGCCGTTGACACTATAGACCTTAACCCGCTCAACAAACGCATTGACCAAGCAGCACAACTATGGCGTCACTTCTCGCTTAATGATGAGTTTAACAGAAACAGCGAAGAATATCCCCATAGCAATTGGACTGTTGTAAGCGCCACCGGCTCCAACGGGGCGGGCCTGCTCAACGATGAAAAATACAGCTTTTGGGAATCAGCCGAAAAGGCTGGCCACACCATCGTATTCAAGTCAAAGACAGGCGAAGTACCTGTAAGTTCTTTCCGTCTACACTTCACAGATGGCTACAACTCACGTGTACGTTATGTTGACGCATACACTTCTGCCGATGGCGAAAACTGGACACTCGGTGCCAAGGATGTGTTTATCAACAACGAGGACGAAAACGAAGTGACATTACCCGTAACCATTCGTGGCGAATATGTCAAACTCTTCTTCCACGAGCAAATAAACTCTCACACCTCCGCAAGACTCAAGATATCGACTCTCGTATTTCGTGGGGCTTACGACCTTGAGAAGACCAAGGCTGTCGCCAAGGAAATCATCGACAATGAGAATGGACTCCAGTACTACAAGACCGAAGACATCGCACGTCTCAAGTATATATATGCCAACGGAACATGCTCTGACGCAGACTTGCTGTCTGCCGAAATACGACGCATTTACCGTGACTGTTTCCCGCTCATGTATGGCAGGGCATCATCTGCACTCTACATCACAGGCACAAAAGCCTACCTGATGCAGAACATTGACAATCAGGGCTTCCTTTGTGCAGACACTCAAAAGGGGCTTGTAGCAAAAGGGGCGACAGCAGCTACGTCAATGGATTATGCCAAGATACCCGCTTCCGCAACAGAACCGCTAAACGCTTGGCAGATTATCAGGAGCGACAAGTTTGAAAACGTATACGTCTATAACATCGGTTTGAAGAAATACTTGAACCCTGCTGGCCAGAATTGGTTTAGCGATGAGCCATATCCGTTCAGCATAGGCATCTCGAACAAAGGCTGCACTCTGCGTTCGATAAAGAATGGCGCCGCCGAGTACAACAAATATCTCAATCTTAACACCTCGTTATCCGAACCACTGTCATGGGGCAGTCTGAGCAACAACTCACGCTTCTTCCTGCTTGAAGACTACTTCCTGCGCCCCGACAACGCCGAAGCTACCGCAATAATTGAGGCCAGCTTTACTAACGAGCGTCTTGAAGCAGCTAAACAACGCTTCCAGTCACTGATTGCTGTACCAGCAGGTCGCATAGGCGGTATAAAGTCACCAGAAACCAAAGCTGAACTTGAAGCGATATACAACGGAGGGGATATCAAGACCGACAACATCTTGAAATTCATTGAAGGCGTTGAGAACATCAAACTTCTGGAACTTGACACCGAACATGTGTACAAGATAACCTCTGCGTCAGGCACATCTACTTCAAGCCTTGGCATGTCTGGCACGGGGCTTTCACTCATAGCATCTGCGACCACCAAGCCTGGCGCCTTTTGGAAAGTGTCCTCGCTTGGCGAGGGGGCTGCCATTTCATCACAAGGAAAAAGTCTGGGCATGCTTCCCACAGACACAAAAGGCAACCCCAAAGGTGGTACTATACCAACCACCTCAGTCAAGACAGCCGCAAAATATTACCTTACAGAGAAAGCTGCCGGAGTGTTTAACATGTCTGACCACTCCTACCCCTCTTATGCCCTTGGCATCAAAAACAATGCCGTTGCATCTATTGATGCCAACGATGCCAACACATTGTGGAACATCGACATTGCCGACGAATACACCATACGCACTAACAATGCTGGTGTCGCTTCGCTGTTTGTTGATTTCGACCTCATCATTCCAGAGGGGCAGGAAGTTTATGCAGCCAACATGGTTACAGAAGACGGAGTCATTAAACTAACACCAATAAAAGGAGTCATTCCTGCCCGCACTCCAGTACTGCTTAGGAATGCACCATCAACCAACATTACATTCGGAGTTGCCGTCAATAGCACACAACCTTATGAAAATACGAACGTGTTTAGTGGCTCGCTATTCAAAAACACCAGCCTCAAGAAAAACGAATACTACGTCATGACATCTGTCAAGGGTGTCCCCAAAATGAAACGTGCAATGCTTAGCAATCTTGGCGCCGACAACGAAATATACATGGTCAAAACTGCCAATCTGCCCAACCTCCAGTATTATACATTTGATTTTGATGACCTCATTGACGGAATAAACGACGTCGGTTCAATCTCAAGCACCGACACTAAACAACTCTTTGACCTGCAAGGACGTCCTACAGAAGCTACACAACACGGTCTGTATATCATTAATAACAAAGTAGTTAAGAAATAATGTTCTGTATACAGATAAACCCAAAATCGGTCATTAGGTAGTATTTGATATGTTTTCAGAACTTCTTGTTGTCTTTTGTTTTTTACAAGGCATCTGACACCTGCTTTTTGCTCGAAATAGCCCGCTATTACTCACAAAAACAGCAAGCGACGTCTACTCTCCTAAAAATCAAAATACAATAAGTCCTAACGACCGAATTGGGATAAAGCACCAATGATTACGACAAAAAAGCCCGAAGCCCGACAAAAAATCGGACTTCGGTTTTTTTGCAGACCTCACGACATCGTTGTAAACAAAACCACCCCATTGCCATCACTGACTCTCAAGCCAGTCAAGCAAAGAAGCGCAAGCGTCCTCCAACAAATCTATCACATATTCAAAACCTGAATCACCACCATAGTATGGATCAGGAATGGAGTCAGATTTGTGGCGAGTGAGAAAGGAAGCCATGTCGAGCACCTTGCCATGTCCCGAATACCTGCGTGCCATTGCGCATAACGACTTTTGGTTTTGAACATCCATGCCTATGATATAGTCAAAACGAGCAAAATCATCCATTTCTATAGGACGTGAGCGGTGTGTCAGGTAATAGCCTCTCATTGACGCGTGCTGACGCATACGCATATCGGGCAATTCTCCCTCGTGGTAGTCAATGAGTCCTGCCGAATCAATTACATAATCTGCGGTAAGTTCTCTCTCATCAACGCACTTGTTCATAACAGCCTCTGCCATGGGGGAGCGGCAAATATTGCCCAGACAAACAAAAAGTATTTTCTTCATTATATATCAATGTTATTTCGGGGTGTACAAAGCATTCCACCAGTAAGTATTGCCCTTGAAATATTAGTTGAGCCACGCTGGCATTGTATCTTTCCACTTCAGGCGTTTAGCGCAATTCTTGACACCATTGTATTCGCCCTCAACCACAACTCGCATCATTTTTCTTGGCATGTCAAGAAAAAATATAAGACATATGCTACTTATGCTTTATTTCACAAACGTAGATTGCTCAACAACACTGACTCATACCTCTTCTTGGTACAAGTCAATATCACCTCTTACCACATTATGTAACTCCCTACCGATTCATCAGGGCCTAACGTGTTTGAGGGCAGTTGTGTGGCAGACCCTTTATTAATTAGAATTAAGAAGCTACAAAGCCGCATCTATTGCTTCCCTGCGAGAATATCGCGAATTTCCGTAAGCAGTTTTTCTTCCTTTGTCGGTGCCGGTTCCGGTGCAGGAGCAGATGCCTCCTCTTTTCTTCTTGTAAGTTTCATCAAGGTTTTTACCATAACAAACACACACATTGCGATAATCAAGAAATCTACCACGTCTTGAATCAACTGACCATAGTTGAGTGTTACTGCTGCCGCTCCATCCTGTGCCTCTTTGATAGTAAGCTTCAAGTCTGTAAAATCGACTCCACCCGTAAGCACACCGATTGGTGGCATAATAACATTATCAACAAGAGAACTGACGATTTTGCCAAATGCACCTCCAATTATCACACCAACGGCCATATCAATAGCGTTACCCTTAATGGCAAATTCTTTAAAATCCTTAATAAAACTCATAATAATTCTTTTTTAGTAGTTTGTTATTATGCAAAAGTAGATTTTTTTTAGTAATTTTGCCCCCGAATTGTAAAAGAATATAGCGACGAAGTTCGTGTACTTTCATAATTAATTGAAACGAGAAAGAAATATTTTCATTATAAACATTTTTAAATCACTAAAAAATTATGGCAACAAAAGTAGCAATTAATGGTTTCGGCCGTATTGGTCGCCTCGCTTTCCGTCAGATGTTTGAGGCAGAAGGCTATGAAGTAGTAGCTATCAACGACCTTACTTCTCCAAAGATGCTTGCTCATCTTCTGAAATATGACACCGCTCAGGGTGGTTTCGCTGGCAAGTATGGCGAAGGCAAGCACACCGTAGAGGCTACCGACAACTCTATCATCGTTGACGGCAAAGAAATTACTATCTACGCAAAACCAAACGCCGCAGAACTTCCTTGGGGCGAGCTTGATGTAGACGTTGTACTTGAGTGCACAGGTTTCTACACATCTAAGGCTAAGGCTGAAGCTCACCTCCAGGCAGGTGCCAAGAAAGTCGTTATCTCTGCTCCCGCAGGCAACGACCTTCCTACTATCGTATATAACGTAAACCACAAGAGCCTGACAGCAGACGACAAGATCATCTCTGCCGCTTCATGCACAACAAACTGCTTGGCTCCTATGGCCGCAGCCCTCAATGCATACGCTCCAATTCAGTCAGGTATCATGTCTACCATCCACGCTTACACTGGTGACCAGATGATTCTCGATGGCCCACAGCGTAAGGGTGACCTGCGTCGTTCACGTGCAGGTGCTCAGAACATCGTTCCTAACTCAACAGGTGCTGCCAAGGCTATCGGTCTTGTAATTCCTGAGCTCAACGGCAAACTCATCGGTTCTGCCCAGCGTGTACCGACTCCTACAGGTTCTACCACCATTCTCGTTGCAGTTGTTAAGGGCAAGGACGTTACCGTAGAAGGCATCAACGCTGCCATGAAGGCTGCCGCTACCGAGTCTTACGGCTACAACGAAGACCAGATCGTTTCTTCTGACATCATTGGCATGAAGTTCGGTTCACTCTTCGATGCAACCCAGACAATGGTTTCTAAGGTTGACGATGACACATATCAGGTACAGGTTGTTTCTTGGTATGACAACGAGAACTCCTATACTTCTCAGATGGTACGTACTATCAAGTACTTCTCTGAAATCTAATTGATTTGACAGTATAGCAATCATATCACTTTAGGAGATAAACACCCGCCTTTGGTGTGTTTATCTCCTATCCTTTTTATTATCCCAACACAAACTATTATTCGCATGATAACCATTGTTGGACCCACCGCCTGCGGCAAAACCACTCTGGCCGTTGCGTTAGCATCCCGTCTTGACACCGAAATAATCAGCGGTGACAGCCGGCAAGTCTATCGTGGCATGGATATCGGAACAGGCAAGGACATCAGCGAATATACCGTCAATGGCAGAACTATACCCCATCACCTCATTGACATAGTGCCAGCAGGCGTCAAATATACCGTCTACGACTTTCAACACGACTTTCTCCCCGTATACCAAGACATAATAAGCAGAGGCAAAGAACCCGTTTTTTGCGGAGGTTCTGGATTATATGTAGAATCTATACTTCGAAGCTACCGCCTCTTTGATGTTCCAGCAAATCAGACTCTAAGAGATTCCCTTCAAGGCAAAAGTCTTGATGAGCTCACCGCCATTCTCTCGTCTTTTAAGGTGCTTCACAACACCACAGACACAGATACCGCACAACGAGCAATACGAGCCATTGAGATAGAAACATTTTATAAAGGCCTGCCTGCAGAACAACGCTCGTTCCCGCAAATAGACTCTGTGGTTTTCGGCATTGACATACCTCGCGACCTGCGCCGGGAACGCATAACCCGAAGATTGCATTCAAGACTTCGGGAAGGAATGGTGGAAGAAGTTCAGCAGTTGCTCGACAACGGCATTCACCCCGAAGACCTCATCTACTACGGGCTTGAATACAAGTTCCTCACTCTTTACCTCACTGGCCGAATGAGCTACGACCAGATGGTCCATGACCTTGAGATTGCAATACATCAGTTTGCCAAACGGCAGATGACGTGGTTCAGAGGCATGGAACGTAGAGGCATACACATACATTGGATTGACGGAACCGTGACACCAGAAGAAAACGTCAACAACATAATCAGAATCACGGAAACACACCAGACTAAAAATAAAGACTCCCGATGACCAGACTTACAACTACCCTATTGCTGTTTGCCGCAGCATTTGCTCCACAACTGGCGTATTCCCAAGTCGCAAAGATTGGCAACACAGAATACACCACCGTTGAAGAGGCGTTCTCTAATGCAGGAAACGGGGACACCATCATAATGTCCAGCGATGCAAGCATAAATGCACCTATCACGCTAGAAAAAAAGAAGATAACATTAGACTTACAAGAATATACCATTAACAACAACAGCACCGCAACCAATCTCATCACCGTGCGCACAAACAGCACGCTGACAATCACAGGAAACGGAGCCATCGTTCACAACGGGAATACCGACTGCAACATTATATACCTTAACAAGGGAACACTAAACCTCAGTGGAGGCAGAATAAGTTCTTCTCGCGTGTCAGATGGTGTGATAAACATGTATGGAGGAACTCTCAACATGACGGGTGGAACAATAGAAAACACCTATCCTATGCAGTCGGACTTCAAGATAAACGAAAGCAAGACAGGTGTTGCGCTGTTCATATCCGTCAATGGAAGCACTTTGTTGCAAGGTGGACAAATATATTCAAATACTACCGCAATATTCAACAGCAACTCAAAGTCTTCCACAGCAAAGGTTATCGTGAGCAACACTGCATTACACGGCTTCCTCTATACAACCAACCCTAACGCCTACACCTCCATTCCACCCTTATCTCTTGTATTTACACCAAACAGCACTACCTCAACAAATCAAATAGGAGACATCCTACAAAAGCCCACATGCACTAATCTTGTCCTCTCTGACAGCAATCCATTTGCTTCGCCAAAAAGTTTCACAGCAAAACAATCATCCTACACACGCAGCATGACAAGTGCGTGGGGAACACTGTGTGTGCCTTTTGTCATTGACATTGAAAACAGCAATGTGGAATGCTACAGTATCACGGGCGTGGGCGACAACGAATTGACTCTGTCTCCCTATGTAGTAAACATTCCTGCTGGCACTCCTGTCGTAATAAAGAAGAAAGACCCCGCCAACAACCAGATAACAATAACTGGCACACCAGACTGTATCGTCTGCCCCAAAGCCATAGAACCGACAACATCAGATGCCAAGATGTTCGGCACATTTGCAGGAACGTCCATAAGAAATACTTCTGAACAGAACAGCTACTTCATTGCAGAAAACAAGTTTTACTCTGCAGGCAGAGACACCACAATCCCTCCTTTCCGCTCATTCTTCACTCTCAGCAACCTAAACCCCAATTCAGAAACATGGAAGCCCTCCCCATCATTCAGCATCAACATTTCCGACAATGAAATTACAGGCATACACCCTGTCGGGGATATAGACGGTGAGTTTCTGTCTTCCATGACAGCAATCTACAATGCCAACGGCCAACGACTACCTGATTTGCAACACGGTATAAACATTGTTAAGTACAGCAACGGTACTACAAAGAAGTTTTTTGTTAAATAAACGGAGATTTGTTCACCAGAAGGCAACCACACAAAAGAATACCATCTACTACAGCCTCATGAAGAAACCATACACCACTCCACGCATAGAGTTCATCACGATAAACATAGCCCATATCATTGCAGCCAGTAACATACCGACTACATTGAAGTATGGGGGCTCAAATGAATTTGACGGCCCCACCGTAGCAGAATCACAAGGTTTTGTGGGAGGGCTGATAGAAGAAGATGACGATTACACAGAATAGTTTTACCGAGCAACAATAAACCCAAATCGGTCATTAGGTCGTAAATGCCATCTTTTATATTACTTCTTATTGCCTTTTGTTTTTTATAAGGCATCTGCTGCTTGTTTTTAGCTCAAAACAGCCCGCTATTATTCGCTCAAAGGACAAGACTTCTGCTCTTCTAAAAATTCAAAATACAATAAGTCCTAACGACCGAATTGGGATAAAAGGCTCTGCCTTTCCGAGAAGTGCGTTATAGTCTGTGACAAGCCGATAAGTCTTTAGTGTCTTCCGTTTAGCGGAAAGCGACAAAGAAGCAGCCAGCACTATGGACACACCGCACGTACACTTCGTCCATAGTAACGGCTACCATAACTGATGTCCTGACAATATATACCGAAGGCTTATCTCCCAACGGTATTACCACACAACCACCATTATCAACCTCAGCCGCATAAACTTCACTACCGTCAGCGGCATAGACCGACACCTTGGTCTGGGGCGTTAGATTTGCGGCTTTAAGAGAACTGCCATCAATACAGAAAAGCAGTCCGAGACGCTTCGCATCGCTAACACCGTCAATAATGTTTTCATAAGTAAACCCTTTCACGTCAGATGCGGCATACCTCAGCACAGAGCCATGGGCACTTATCACCACGTCACCGCCAGAAAAGGTCACCACAGGACGTTCGTCAAGCATAAAAGTGACAATTACAGCCCGACTTGCAATGCATCGCCACCGCATTTATCTCATCGGCAGATGCGCCCACCGACAGAAAGGAAAGAGTCAGGCACAACATTAGCACCGCACCCCTCATGATGCGATGTCTCACGGAAAAACCGATGGTCATCTCCCAGTCTCTTTTCTTACCAGATAGTCACTATAGATGTTGAGGCGAACAAAGTAAGTGTCACCGCTACCACGATAAAGGCCGAGAGAAAAGACGTTTTCGCGACTGTCATCGGTATATGCGTAAAGACGCAGACAGTTGTCTGACTTGCTCATAGGCTGCACGTTGGGATACTTGCTCCTGATTTCTGACAAGGCAGCGTCAAAGCCGCTGTTTGCCTCCTTTTTGGATGTATACTTGTTGTAGCCGAAGACGTTGTAGAACAAGCCCTCCGAGGTAAACTTCATGCCTATTGTGGCAAAATCTATGCCATAAAGGTCACGGTCTCTTAGAAACACCCCATCGTCAGTGGCAATCGGACCGTAGTTCTGCTCTTCAAGAACACTTAAAACATGGTCGTAGGTATCACCTATGACACAGTTCCAATAAGAGGTTTCGATTTTCTGTGCATTTACAGCCGTTCCAAAAGCCATAACACACAATAGAAACAAAGCTACTTTTTTCATAAGCGACCTAAATTAAAAACGATAGCCAAGGGTCAAGGCAATTTGTGATTTGTTGAGTTTCACATGACGTGAGGGACACACGTTTTCTCTGTTGGAGACAGGATAAACATTTCCGTCCTTAGAAGCCGAGAAGGTATACAGCCTGCCATTCTGGCACTGATACAGCCAACTCGCATCAGCATAGAACGACCCGAACTTCACTCCGAGTCCTGCCGAATAACGCTTGACTGACGACGTATTGAGATAATCCGTAGATGTAGAGGCGTCAATCGAAGCACTGTTTATATATTGATTGAGGAATGCCTCATCGTCGGTTGCCGATGTAACATAATTGTATCCTGCACGCAGATAGAAGTTCTTCACTGGAGTAAGTTCAGCCCCGACCTTGAGCGTGTGCGTGCCGTTCAGATATTTACGAGCCTGCCGATTGAGAGCGCGGTCTTTCGAGGCGTCCCAATCGTCAAAACCGTCACCATACGACACCGAAGCACAGGAATAATCCGCAAACTCATATTCCACACCTACCGCCAACCTGTTGAAAAACGTGTTGCCTACCGAAAGGTTCAATTTCCACGGAGTGCGCACCCTGTAGTCATAGTCAATAAAAGGTCCGGGAATATCCTTGTTGCCCCACTGCGTGCCGTAAGTGGACAACCAGGCTGTGTTGCGGTAAGTCAGTTCATAAAAGGTAGGCGTAGACAGCGTCAGGCCTATCTTGAAATTGCTGTTGGCTACAGGCCTCACCAAGACACCAAACTTGGCATCATACCCCGTTCCTTTCAAGCTGTTTTCATTGGTCAGGGTATAGTAGCCATCACGGGTGGCGCTGTTAACAACAAACAAGTCCTCCGTATAAGCCATTGTACTCTTCTGCACCACATTGTATGCCGTGGCAGTCACTCCGAAATACCATGTGTCGCTTACATTAAACGACACATTGAAATCAAAGGCCTGATTACTGCCCCACCGTGCCTTATTATAGTAGTGTGACGATGCGCCATAGGCACTGTAGTTTCCATCTTCCTTCCCCAACAGCATCGCATCGAATGCCATTGAAGCCAAAGGAGTAGCTCTGTCGGCACTACCCCAAGCGTTGCACAGGTCTGCAAGTTGCCATGTTTGCGAAGCATAGCCAAGGCCACTGAGGTCATTAGCGGAAGAGGCGGTTAGTTGGTTGAAATCGCGCTGCTTATGGTAGTTGACGCCAAAATTAATAAACTTCAACTGCCGATCCATTATGGGAAAGCTGTAGACAAAACCGAGTTGGTCAAACGACACATGTGTGTTGTGTTCTCCGTCAAACTCATAGCCACCGGGCTGAATGACCAGACTTGCCGTGGCTGCTACATCACTGCGCCGATACAAACCTATGGCGGCAGGTGTGGGCGACATGGTTGAGATATCTCCGCCAAGAGCTCCCATAGCACCACCCATGCCGATATAACGTGACGTACCGTTGAGATCGGTAGTTCCCAATTCTGCTATCTGATATATATCTTGCGAGAAAACGCCAAGCGCTGCAAACGCAAACACGATGAAAACACAGACCTTCTTCATATTGTATATTGTTTCCTGTTTTAAGTTTATAATTGATTTTATGCCACTGAAGCCGTTGCACAGGACAAAAGCGCAAGAACAAGAAGAATTACAACAAATCTCAAAGCGATTTTTTAATCCTTAATCATGTCACTGATAATTTTATGCATAGAAGTGTTGCATGAACAGAGGCCACTCAATAGCGACACTGCAAGCTATCTGCGTCCACCACCGCGGCTTACCCCACCGCCACCGCCAACACGATCAGCTCCGCCACCGCCAGAAGGACGTGACCCTTGACCGAACGAAGGTGAATACCCACGGCGAGATGACGGTTCCGTACGCTGTGGCTGTCCGTAAGACTCTCTGCGAGGGGCGGTGTTCTCCCCACGTCCATAGGCCCTATTGTTGTCAGACTGATAAGAACGGCGATAGTCAGTGCGGATGTTGTCTCCCCGTCCTGGCGCACGTACAATGCGAGGGCCATCACCACGACCAGAGAAACCGCCAGCAGGGCGTCGCCCTCCGCCTATGTCTCTGCGATATCCTGAACCGCCATGGCCGAAATCACGCGAAACGAAACCTCGCCGCCCACCGTTATATCCAAAGGAATAACCACCGTGGCCGTAGGTGCGATGCGCCCACATAGGGCGGCCCAAATGGTGAGGATTGAATGCAGGACGTGGACGCCCCCAGCAGACCGGGCGGTTCCATCCCCAATAGGAACGACTCCACCACGGGTCATACCAACCCCACGTATAATCCCAGCAGGTGCGATAATGCCAACGGCTGTAATACCACGGGTCGTAGGTGTATGTCCACCACGCATAGCTTGGTGTAGACCATGCCCAATTGTCATAATACACACCCCACACATCGCCATAGCAGATGTCCCAATAGTAAGGACTGCTCACAACGATGCCGGGGCGTGGGCCGTAGAAGCGCATCACCATCTTTGTACACGGATAGTCAACCTCATCATTATAGTCTCCGACAGACGCATCAACATCTTTGACCGTGCCAGAGACTGACGTGTCAGCTGGAGTCCTGCGCCGATTATACTCGTCTACATCACGCACCTCCTGATAGCCAGATGCATCTGAAGATACTGCAGCAACGTTGTCGACAACTGTCCCGTCGACTGACCTGACGACTCTAACTTCCTTTGACGGAATAAAATAAACATCGTCCTGAGCCCTCACAACACATGACATTGCGAAAGCCATAACCAATAGAACAGACATCCGTTTCATAGCATTAACTTTTATTATTACTACATGTACTACATGCGAAAATAGTCATTTCCGCACAGAAAACGATATAAGGGCGTGGCTTATTTGTATATTTTATGTTTTTTTAATCATTAGCACCCCCCTACATCACACCGCCACGCCTCAAGGATTTTTAGGGGCAACGCACTTTTACAGCATCAACACAGACGGCCGTCAAAGCCACCCAAAAGCCACACATTTTTCTACGGAGCCCTTTTCTTCTGGGCTCTATTATTTCTACCCAACATTTTCTGCCGTACAAATTAAAGGCCATTAGATCCAAAAAACTTGTCGCTTCGGACCAGAAACACAAACACACAACAGTCCACTAAGTTAGCGAACAGTTGTCAGCTAAGTTAGTGAACTATTGTCCGCTAAGTTAGTGGACAACAGTCTGCTAAGTTAGTGGAATGTGGCGCAGCCGCCACAAAACTCAGTTAAGTCAATAAAAAGAAGTCTAAAACCATACCACCAAGAAAACAAGCGGGCGTTATGGATTGCGGTGTATCCTCAAACTTTCTCTATCAGAGCAACGGCATAAGCCGAAATGCCTTCCTGACGTCCCGTAAAACCAAGTCCTTCGGTTGTAGTGGCCTTTATTGACACACAGTCAGGCGCAACGCCCATCAGCCCCGCCAGACATTGGCACATGTCAGGGATATAGGGATTTATCTTCGGGCGTTCACAGCAGATTGTTGCATCAATGTTGCCTATGCGATAGCCCTCGGCCTGCAATAGCTCCACAACGTTCGCCAGCAGCACCTTGCTATCTATTCCCTTGTAGGCAGGGTCAGTATCAGGAAAATGGAAACCTATATCGCGCAGGCAAGCCGCCCCAAGCAGAGCGTCACAGACAGCATGAATGAGCACATCGGCATCGCTGTGGCCAAGCAAGCCGAAATCTGACTCCAACCTCACACCGCCGAGCCACAGTTCACGGCCCGTCACAATCTTGTGTACATCATATCCAAAACCTATTCGCATATCAGAGGACTGTTTGCGCATGGGCTTATGCAGAACACCCGCCCACACAGGATTGCCACATCAATATCTGCGCCTTCCACGGCTTAGGATATCCTTTATTCCGTCGAGGTCAAAGCCCAAAGTAACACGCAGGGTCTGATCAAGCGGATTGCTTGCCGCTGTTGATATAACATAGCCGGCATCAAGCGAGAACACATTCATTCTGAAGCCTGCACCAACGGTGAAGTATTTTCTGTTTCCTTTGGTTTCTGCCTCATGGTGATAGCCAGCACGGAGAGAAAACTTATCGTTGTAAGTATATTCCATACCAACTGACCACTGTATTTCCTCGAGTTCTTCAGAGAAACCGTTGGGGGCATCACCAAAACTCTTGAAAACACCCGAAATGGCCGAAATGTTATAGTAGTTCTCTTCACGGTATTTCTGGTATTCGGCGGTATGGTCCTCACCGTCGTTTGTGGTATAACCGAGCTTCTTTGCGCACTGCGCGTCTGTGGGATATGTGGGCACGAGCAGCTTGTTGACATCGGCACAGAACGAAATCCTGTTGTATTCGTTTACCGGTATGGTATAATTAAATCCTAAGCGCAAAGTTGTAGGAAGGAAGTAAGAGTAGTCATCGCCATAATTGATTTTGCTGCCCAAGTTGAACACTCCAAAACCTATGCTCAGTTGGCACTCGCGGCTTCCCGAATTGACATACGTGTTGTAGTAGCCGGCAAGGTCGGTGGCAAAAGCGGACCCCGGCTTTGAGCCGTCATCATAGTTACCCGTGAGATCAGAATATATATAGCGCAGAGTCACAGCAGCAGAGAATTTTTCACTCAGCATGCGGCTGTATGCGGCATCTACAGCGAATTCGTAGGGGCGTATAGTCATGTCAACATCATCTCCGCCGTACTTTGTTGAAACATCTCCAAGCGAGAAATATCTCAACGAACCGCTTATTGCCTGATAATCTCCCAAACGATAGTAGCCTGCCATATAGGCAAGGTCAATGTCGTTGACAATCTGCCTGAGCCACGGAGTGTAGTTGACGGCAATACCTCCTTTTGATATTGCAAAAGGGTACTTGGCCGCATTCCATGCCTGAGAGTTGACATCAGGCTCGGTAGCTGCACCAATGTCGCCCATACCACCAGCCCTTGCATCAGGTGCTATGCTTTGTGACACAACGGCCGTCTGCACGGGATTGAATTTTTCCTTTATGTCCTGTCCGTAGCCGCCAATTGCTCCGGTGAGCAACACCGCCACCAATATACTGATTTGTTTCATATTCTGTTTATTTGTTCTTTTTTGTTTGGTTTGACTATAATTTAACTCCATTACCCTCCTTTTATTGTCTAAGGATAATCATTTTCTGCCTTTTTACGGTTTCGGAGCTACCACTGCACGTTATCTTTACCTCATATACATATAGACCCGAGGACAATGCCACGCCATTATCAGCCGCAAGATTCCAGTTTATGGTGTGATATCCGTTTGACGTAGCCGTTTCGGTGTGGGTCCAGCACTTCTGCCCATAGCAGTTGTAGACATTAATGGTGAATTTGGTTTCTTCCTCAGGGCGGTCATAGTTTATCATAAATGTCGTTGACGTAGAAGCAGGGTTGCGACTTAGCGCAACAGAACTAATCTGTGGCTTCAAGCCAGACTTCACCACAAACCTCAACGAGGCGGACGACGAGTTGTTTTTCACGTCCCATGCTCGGAACATCAGATGGTGTTCGCCATCAGGCAACTGAGGAATCTTATATGCCACCGTACCTGAGATATAGCTACCAAAATCATTTTGGTAATACGTATTCAGGTTATACGACGTATTCTCTTTGCCGTCAATTATAAGTTCAAGGTCATGCCCCACTCCATTTCCGGTGATGTTGATGCCGCTGGCATCCTTGAGGTGTGCATAGAAATATGGTGCATCATTGACAACCTGGCCGTCCTTGAAATCGGGGTTGTTCAGATAGATGAACATTTCTGGACCGACGGAGTCAGGTACAATTTCATCATAGGTTCCGTTTACAGTAAATCGCGTATCAGTGCCATTGGCTTCGATATTTCTGTCAACACTCACGGCATACAAGTTGACCATACCGCGGCCACCGCCATACTTGATGTCAAGCGGTATCGGCATCTCAACGGTAAACCTGCCTGCCTTGACAGAGTCGTTGCTCTCAAACAGCATGCGGTCATACGAAGAATAGGTGAACGGAACCACTTCTTCATTGGTGTTATTTTTGCACACTATGGTGTCTCTGCTGTCGTATAACGTAACAGACACTTGGCCGTTAAAGCCGGGGAGTATGTTTCCGTCTTCATCCTCAATATGCCCTGAGAATCTCGCCATGCTTCCAGCCGACAGATTCTGCAATCCATCACCACCCAATGCCTTGCCGTTGATGCTGTCGAGCACAACGGTGCGTGTGGGCATGCCGAGCGTCAATGCAGGGTCACCCAATAGGGCATACTTCAGTTTGTTGTCTCCGTAGTCGCGGTTGCTGATTATCTCACCGTCAACCTTTGACACAAGATTGATCTTAGCAAGGCGGTTTGCGTCACCCAACGTATAGCGTTTCCCGTTTTTTGACTTGCCCAGCACATAATACATGAAATAGTTGTTTATGTAGCTGTTTTGAGTAGAATAGACGGCCCTTGAGGAGCTGTAGAATGCAATGGCCCCACCGTTGGGGTTAATCAGGCTCTCCACGCCAATATTTTCTTCCTCACGGTCAAACGGAGATATTTCACACGAAGCCAGCACCCACAAAGGAATCTTGCTGCACATAAAGTCCTTGAAGTTCGCTGTCTTCAGAACATTTTCCTTAGAGATGCAATAAGGCGCCCCGTGGCCAGTATAGTTCATTACCAAAGCACCTTTCTGCATGGCGGTGTTGATGTCGGATGTCACCTGGGGATATGTAAAGCCCGTTGCCGTGCTCACCCTTGTGTAGGCATCCCAGAAGATGCGTCCCACCTTCAGGTTGGGATAACAAGTTTCAACCATCTTTGCCACTCCCTCAGAAGCATCCATATGTTTGTTCTTCTCTCCGTCATCGGCAAGGAAATATACAGCATTTTTCCAACTGCCGGAATTTTTGTTCTCGGCATAGGCAATAATCTTGTCAACCACAATCTTAGCCTTTGCGACATTTGTTACAGGAATGCGCCCTATGCCAAGATCCACCTTGTCGTATCTCAGACTGGCCCCCTCGCCATCGTCAAGCATTCCGAAATAATCCTCATTGACATAGCAGCTCACTTCACTGACTGACGGTTCGCTTTCGTAGCACAACAGATAGTCGTTCAGCTTAAGTTTCGAGCAAGTCGGTGTGACACCACGGTTGTCCCATACACAACCGCCGAAAAACAATAGATACTTGGGTAGGTCATCACCCGTATTCCTGTCGTACAGCATTTTCAAATATCTGCGATAAGCACCAGCATCGGGAGTGCCCGAAGAAAACTCGTTATAAAGCATGTCGGCCCTGACCACCTTTACCCTGAGCGAATCGTGCGTCTCGTGGAACGAAGCAAGTCTCTGAGCCTGTTCTTGCAACTTTCCGCTTTCAGGTATAATAATCACCATGTCGGCCACAGAGTCTGCATGGAGGTCTTGATTTGCTATGCTTCCGACTTTTTCAGGACTCGGATAGTTTGCAGCAAGATTAACGGCCACGTAGCGCAATGTGGGGTTTGACACATTAAACGTGAGAGTCGTGCCGTCCATAACCGCCGGCACCTTGGCAACCGGGTTTCCAGGATAGCCTATCCTCCAGATTTCCGTATTGGCGGTTGCGCCCTCAAGATTCATTGTTGAAGGGGAAGACAGATAGTGGCTGAACACAAGGAAGTCACCATTCATCTTAAGTTTGCGCCTGTAGTTCACTCTGATAAAGTCCAGACGGGCAGAATTGCCCTTTGTTGTGGAGATATTGAGAATGTTAGTGTTGTTGGCCGATGACGTAGTAAAAGAGCGTGTTGAAACCGTTG
The DNA here is from genome assembly GCA_900557555.1 of uncultured Prevotellaceae bacterium. Taxonomy (GTDB): domain Bacteria; phylum Bacteroidota; class Bacteroidia; order Bacteroidales; family Bacteroidaceae; genus UBA6382. The sequence continues at coordinate 37,869 of USTH01000009.1, forward strand.
CCTTATCATAGTCCGTAGACAGTGCCGCCAGCGTCATCGTGCCAAGACGTTCTGTGCCGAGATTGATTTGAGCCGTGGTAATGTTGGTGGACTTGGCCGAAAACGAGATATCCACCTGCACCAAACCGTCAGGATCAATATCGGGAGTCTCTATCGTATAGTTTTTTGAATTGCCCGTTGCGTAGTCATAACTGTCATAGAATGTTCTGCCTCCCATAAACCAGCTGAAGGCATCATTGTCTATAAGGTAATGCTCGGGATAGGTCGTAACAACCTGCGATGTAGTCTGCGGGGACTCCATCTCCTCCATCTGTAGCGGACTGTCGCCCTCTGTCACGAAATAATATGAGTATTTTGAATAGGTATTGTTGGTGTGGGTGGCATAACACGCCCCGTTAGGAGAACCTGCTGATGCCAAAGTCCAATTAGACCACCTAACGCACCCCTCTGCAAAAAACAGCAGATTGTCCTTCCGCCTATACAATGGTACTTCTTCGAGGTCATCATAGTCATTGTTGACATACGTGCCGTAATTGATGACATGGTTCTGCACACGCCCACCATACCCGAACACCTTTACACGCTTAATGTCGCTAAATCCCATTCCAGCCAGAAAAGTCTTTGACAACTGATAGATGCCTTCTTTCTCCACCCTTATCTTTACCCATTTGCCGCTTCCGAGTACAGAGTGGGCCTTGTATCTTGACGAGAGCGGCGTCGATTTTGCCGCAAAAGACGAAGACCTCGCACCGCTGTTTACGAGACTGTCTATCTGCAATTTGAAACTGACCAGTTTTAACAACTTTCCGTTGCGTCTCACAACAGGAAGAATCTGGATGTCCAAGTAACCCTCCTTCTGGCTGACACCCATGTGGGTTTCCACTTTCACGTCACTACCAAACTCCGTCTTCAGCAAGCCCAGCATGTCCGCTTCGTCTTTGGAGACTTCAACGAACTCCGGATAAAGGACTCTGGCACTGTAGGAATGGGCCTCGTAATTTTTTCCGACCCTTATGGTGTTGCAATACTCGGGAATCTTGTCGGAAATCTCAATGCGACTCCAATCAAGATGCACAAACTCGCCCATGCCAAATCCGTCTGCGACACACGACAACAGCAGGAAAAACACTGTTGTCAACGATTTCGACATTTTATATCTCATTATCTTCATATTCTATTTTATATTAAAGTCCAACACTTTCCGTCCATTTAAGAAAGCGTCCAGATGATCATTTATCTCCACAATGGGTTTTCCGTCAGGACACCCCGCAAGCAAAAGGTCACCTTGTCTTATGGTGAACACTCTGCTGACACTTTCAATCACTTCACCTGCGAAAAAAGCAATGTCTTCACATACATTTACCGACCGTTCTTCGCCGTTTACTTCAAGCCTCGCTGACACCGCTGCGCCACCGACTTCATGCATATCAACAAAGTCACCAACAGCTACAGACGAGTCGAAACTTTTTGCCATATCCCAAGGCTCCCCACTCTTGCGCAACACTCTCAAAACATCTTCGGCAGTAAAATCCACCGCAATAGAACATGCGTCATAATACCTATGGGCAAAACGGGCAGGAATACTCTTGCCCATTCGGCAAATCCTCAATGCCACATACACCGAGGCAGAACACTCCTGTGTGAAGTCTGGGATAAAGAACGGTTTATTGTTCTTGAGCAATGCAGAATCGGCCTTAAGCCATAAACGCGGACAAAGAGACAACACATTATTAAACGTGTTTTGCTCCAGTTTATTGTACTTTTCCGCACTTTCTACGACAATAATCTTCATTATTTATTATGTTTGCCGACAAAATTACTAAACTTCATAGAATTATGCGACAGACTTTAAAGGCAAATCTCTTTAAAAGAACATTTTTCTCCCCATTATACCACGAGGCTTATCAGGGTATGATAACAAGACCGAAAGTGGTGCATCTAATGTAAAAAAAATATTTTCTCCCATATCTCACTATCAACGAAACACTTAAATCTATGCGTCTTTTTTGCACAAAAAAAATACGTTAATTTAATTTTGAAAATCCGCAAATTACGATTATCTTTGCAAAAAGTTATGATACAAATAGAGTCTCACATAGAAAAGCTGCTACTCAGTCATGATTGTGTAATCGTGCCTGGTATTGGCGGCTTTGTCACAAGGTTTGAGGGCTCTTATGTTGACGGGGATGAGATTTGCCCGCCATACCGCTCTGTCAGCTTCAATTCACAGTTGAAAGACAACGATGGACTTCTGGCGCAGTCCTATATGGCTGCATACGACACAAGCTATCCCAGAGCACAGTCTCTTGTTGAAGAGAACGTAAAGGAAATACGCCACAGTCTGCATGAGCGGGGGGAATATGAATTCAAAAACATCGGCAAACTGCAATTGGCACAGAACCAATCGTTGATATTCTCACCCATAAATGAATCGGGGCTTTTCTCAAAAGACCATTATGGTTTGTCGCCCTGTATGATAGACATGCAGGCTTTCAACAATTGTTCTGTTAGTCTGCCAGAACAGAAGGACAGCGTACACAACACCAACTCTTTTGGCGAAGCACAAAACCCTGAAGTTCCTGCAGAAAACAAAAACAAGCCGTTCAGAACAAGTGCTGACAACAGTCATTACATCATACGTATAAGCAAAAATGTCGTACGCAATGCCGTTGCATCAATAGCGGCCGCACTGCTGTATTTCATCTTCACGATAGCACCTTCGTCAAACCCCATCAATCCAGACAACATTCAGGAAGCTGCCATTGTCAGCACCCTCCGCACAAATGTTGCCGATGAAGACAAAAATGTTTCTACGAATGCCGTCAAGCCTCCAAGCCATAGCAAGGAGTCTCCGCAAAAGGCAGATAGAAATGCCAGTGATGACAACAACAAGACTGTTACAGCCGACAAAGTAACAGACCACTTCACAATCGTTGTTGCAAGTGCCATTAGTCAAACAGGAGGAGAGAATTTGGTCGAAAAACTTAAGAAAAACAAATTTAACGATGCACAATTTGTTCGCGACGGGAAGATGAACCGAGTTATCCTCTCCTCATATACGTCCAAGAAAGAAGCATGTGACGCTCTCAATAAATTACGCAAAACAGACGACACATTCTCTTCTGCTTGGGTTATGAGAAGATAACGTTTCTCCGCTCGTATTCTATCGTCTGATGTTTTGTCTGGTTTGCGAACAATATAATAAACCATACACTTTATTTTTATTGCCAATATGAAGAGAATAACATGTCCCAAGTGTGGCAGATACCTAACTTTCGATGAAAAAGCATATCCACCCGACAGAGTTTTGGTCTTTGTTTGTCCTTCATGCCAAAAGCAATTCCGAATCAAGATTGGGGGGAACGCTAAACAATCAAAGCCGGTTTTAGGAAAGCTCATCGTACTTGAAAACACATTTCACGAGCGTCAGGAGCTGCCATTGTTTTTAGGAGAGAATGTAATTGGCAGATACATAAAGGGAACCTCCGCAAACGCCCCTATTATTACAAGCGATCCAAGCATTGATACCACACACTGCATTATTACCGTAAAACACAACAAGCAGCAAAAACTTCTGTTTGTACTCCGCGATGCGCCAAGCCTGACAGGAACTTTCTACCAAGGAAACATCCTGCGTGACCAAGACCGCATCTTCATCGAAAACGATGCCGTAATAAACATTGGAGGCACCACACTTATCGCAAAGACAGATATAAAAAATAAAGAAAGTTAGACTCCACACAAAATCCAGACCTTGATGAAGCAAAACAAGATTATACCCCTATACAAAGAATTGTGCAAACTCCAACCCAATGCTTTCAAGGACAAAACCTACCACTGCATCAGAACTATCATACGCAACCATGCAGAGGAGACAGCGGATATTGTTGGCCACACAATAAAATCCCTTGAAACCGCTATAATCGTCAGCAAAGAGATTGGAATGAACGCTGAGGGCATCCAAGCTTGCCTACTGTCCACCGTCATAACTGATGATGACAAGCTCAACAACGTCAGAGAATCACTCAACGACAATGTCTGCACAATACTTGAAGGCATCATAAACATTCAACATCTCTACGACAGAGATACCAGCATTGAAAGCGAGAATTTCCGAAACCTGCTCGTTTCCTTTGCAAAAGACATGCGGGTCATACTCATTATGATTGCAGATTGCACAAACATGATGCGTAAAATGAGCAAACTTTGCTCTGACAGAAACAACACAGATGAAACAGAAGACGATGTAGAGTATTCTAAAGCATTCATGGTGCGCATTGCGAGTGAAGCATCATTCCTCTATGCACCGCTGGCCCACAAATTAGGATTATATAAAATAAAAAGCGAGCTCGAAGATATTTCCCTTAAAATCCTAAATCACGATGCATACTACCACATAAAGGAAAAACTGAACTCTACAAAACAAGCGCGTGACACCTATATCAAAAGTTTCATCGGCCCTATAGAAGAAGAACTGACCAGACACAACCTCAAATTTCATATCAAGGGGCGTACAAAGAGCATTCATTCGATATGGCAGAAAATGAAAAAACAGCACTGCGAATTCGAAGGTGTCTACGATTTGTTTGCCATAAGGATTATCTTGAACTCTCCTCCACAGAAGGAGAAATTGCACTGTTGGCAAACATACAGCATAATAACTGACATGTATCAGCCCAACCCGAAGAGACTCCGCGACTGGCTTTCAATACCAAAGAGCAACGGCTACGAAAGTCTGCACATCACAGTGCTCGGCCCCGGCAACAAGTGGGTTGAGGTACAGATTCGCACCGAGCGTATGGACGATGTGGCAGAACACGGTCTTGCCGCCCACTGGAGATACAAAGGAATAAAGACAGAAGAAAAAGGCATTGAAAACTGGCTTGCAAACATACGGGCAGCCTTGGAAGTAGAGGGAGACTCAATGAAAATGATGGATCAGTTTAAAACTGACCTCCAAGCCGACGAAGTCTACATTTTCACTCCCAAAGGCGACCTTCACAAACTGATAAAGGGTGCAACCGTGCTTGATTTCGCCTATAATATACATACAAATATAGGCGACCACTGCATTGGTGCCATAATCAATGACCACAACGCCTCCATGAGGCAAGAACTCCACAGCGGAGACCAGGTGACTATACTTACCTCTGCCAGCCAAACACCGAAACGTGCATGGTTAGACTACGTTGCTACAGGCCGTGCAAAAAGCAAAATTCGCCAATCACTCAACGAAATTGAGGCAAAGGAAGTCAACATTGCAAAAGAGACGATTGAGAGAAAATTCAAAAACCGCAAGATTGAACTCAACGGCAATTATCTCAACACCGTAATCAAGAAAATGGGCTACAAGGATGTCAACGACTTCTACAGAAAGATAACGGAAGACCAGATTGACATCAACGAGATAATAGAACAATACCAACTGGTTTGGAAACGTGAAAACGGAGAAGCAGAAAGTACCGCCCCACTCCACAAAGCCGAAGAGTTCAGGCTGGACCACGACACCAACAGTCACAACACGGGTGATGACGAATTGATTATAGACCGTAACCTGAAAGGGTTGGACTATACTTTGGCCAAGTGCTGCTCCCCCGTTTACGGTGATGAAATTTTTGGTTTTGTAACAATAAACAATGGCATTCGCATACACCGCAAGAACTGTCCGAATGCAACCGCCTTACGTGAAAAATGCGGATACCGCATTGTAAAAGCACGCTGGGCTGGCGAAAAAGGCGGTGGCCTCTATCCCATTGTGTTGCATATTATTGGAAACGACGATTTGGGAGTCGTAAACAACATATCTTCCGTTATTAGCAAAGATGCTAAAATAAACATACGTTCTTTCAGCATCGACAGCCACGATGGACTGTTTGAAGGTGTGCTTACCATAATGATTAGCGACACAAACCAACTTAACTCAATAGTAAAGAAACTCAAAGAAGTTAAGGGTGTAAAGAACGTTAGTAGATAAAAAGCTTCACCTAAAGCCTGTTATCGGTTTTTCCACTCCCGACAACACCTGTCCCTAACAGACAGTAATACAGGCTCTTTCAAAATTTCAGAACGCCAGACAAGTTTCCATACAATTAAACCCAAATCGGTCATTAGAAAAAAATCTTGTCATTTCCTAATGACCGCCATTAGAAAAATAGCTTTGTATATACTTGATTCATAAACATTTACTAACTTTACCACGAAAAAAAGTATATACTCCGATGCGAAACTGTGACATAAAGTTCGTAAATAAGGAAATAACACCTTTTGGTGGGCTTTCCCTGTTCTTCAAAATGCTTGAAAAATGCCATTTTGAAGAGCATATTATGCAAAGTGGTATTCCACTTCAAGGATCTAACCGTGGCTACAAACCAATCCAGTTAATATTGGGATTATTTGCAGGTGTGTGGTGTGGTGCAAGTTGTTTTGGCCATCTTGACGTGGTGCGTTATGACGCTGCACTGTGTGACCTACTTGGGTGGAAACGCGGAGCTGACCATCGTGCATACCAGCGATATCTAAACAAATTCTCCCAAGCCGTCAACCAACGTGTTTTCGGAAATTTGTTCCGTTGGTTTTTCTCAGAGTTGAAGTTCGACAATTATACCTTGGACTTCGATTCAACTGTGATGGTCCGTGAGGGAAATCAGGAGGGGGCAGCCAAAGGATACAACCCCAAGCGTCCTGGACGACTCTCGCATCATCCTCTGCTTGCATTCGTTTCCGATGTGAGAATGATAGCAAATTACTGGCTACGTCCAGGCAACACATCTGCAAGTACCAATTATCTGTCATTTCTTGAGGACACACTCTCAAAACTTGAGGGCAAACGTGTCGGACTTGTCCGCATGGATAGTGGCTTCTTTGCAAAGGAAATACTTGACTATCTGGAAAACAAGGAGTTACGCTACATCATAGCCTGCCGTTTCAATAATCGCATAAAGTACAGTCTTACCCATGAACGCAAATGGATAGAGTTGACAGAAGGATTGGAAATATCCGAAACCACCTATCAGGC
>USTH01000010.1 GCA_900557555.1 uncultured Prevotellaceae bacterium
GGTATTGCCATCGGTGGCCTTTGTGCCGTTGCTCTTGAGCCAAGAGTTCGGGCCGGAGCCAGTGTCCTTATATGGGTTGTAGGCGGAGTAGCTGACAATTTCGCTTCCTGTTGCCGGGCGACCGTTAGCAAGGATGTTGTATGTGAACTTGCCGTCATTGTTCCAGTCAACGTAGACGTAGCCCGACATAGAGGCACCGTTGTACTTGAACTTGGGTATGACTGTCTGGCCTGGCTTTGCGCTGAAGGCATCGTTCATCTGGTCTTTGTAGACAGTGGTGGTGAAGCCTTTTCTCTCTTGAGTGCCGAGACCGATGGCGGTGACATATCGGTCGGTGCGTATGGCCTCCATGTCTTTGTCAAAGTTGACGGCGTAGAGTTCGGTAGAGAAGCGTGGCTTGGGGCTGTCGTTGATTTCAATCTGGTCTATGTAGCATGCGAAATCTTCTTCGTCTGGTTCGGGTGTACGCAGGTCAGGGCAGATGATCAGCGAACTGATGTCGATGCCACCCTTGTTGGGCTCGGCATAGCTGAATCCGTTGATAGGCAGCACGACGTCAACCCATGTGTTGGCGGGCACCTTGACTTCGGACGCCACCTTGAACTGTTCGCATGTGCCGTCTTGCCAGCTCCATGCTTCTTCAGTGCGTTTGCCCAGACCGCACACGAGCACGCGGCTCTCGATGGGCTTGTAGATGAGCACATGAAGGTAGCGCACCTTCTTTGTGAGGCGGAACGGTTCGTTGAGGTCTATGCGCAGACCGAAGGTGTTGCTGCCGTAGCGGCTGCGCTGCAATCCGGCGATGAAGGCGGTAGAGTCGGGGGCTTTCTCCAGAATAGGGTCTACCTGATTGAGGTGGTTGGCGATGACTTGGGCGTTGCCTTGGAGTTTTCCTGTACGGAAGGGGCTTTGCTCCCATGTGTCGTAAACACCGATTTCCTTATAGTCTTTAGTGTCGAAGGTTATGGTTTGTGCGTTAGCGGCAAGTACTATCCATGCCAACGCAACGAAAAGTATGTGTTTCATGTTGTGTGGTTTATGCGTTAAAGGGGTGGTTAGTAGATGCTGATGTTTGAGAGAAGCGGGCATGCACGACTGTCGACAATGGTTATTCTCAGCCCTGTAGCCTTAAAGCCTTTGCCGTAGCTGCTTGACGTGCTTCCGTTGAGCGGCAGTATGCGCTTGTAGCCCACTGTTGTGGTTTGTACTGATGGTGCAAGGCGTGTCCATGTGGCACCATCGGTGGTGTATTCCACCGTCCAATTCTTGATGCGCTGCCCCAGTTTGATGTATTCCATCATCTGCAGGTAGCGTAGGGTCTGTTCGGTGGACCATGTGAATGTTATCGTGGCTGACTTAGTCCGGTCGTTGGTGGCCCAATAGGTGTCTTTGTCGTCGTCGGTGAGGTTGGCAGCTGAATAGTTGCGGTTTGCGCCCGGTGTGCGCGTTTCGCTCACCTCAATGGTGGCTGTCTTTGCGAGGTCGGTCTTAAACCGCGTGCGCATCAACTTGCCGAAGTCCTGAAGGCGGTTGACTGTTGCTTCAGGCAGGTAGCCCGTTTTGTCGGGCGGACAGTTCAGAATGAGTGTGGCATTACGTCCCACTGTTTCGAGATACATCTGGAACAGGCGTTCTGTGCCTAACACACCTTCGCCAGAATGCCAGAACCATCCGGCAGTGGTAGCTTTGGCATCGCTCTCGCCCGGGTGCCAGAGCCAGGAGTTTTCCTGTCCGACCTGACGTATGGCGTTGTTGTCGATGGTGGGATCCATCATGGCCCAGTTGGTTTCACCTGCCCAACCGGCCTCATTGCCTATCCATCTTGCTTCACCGCCAACGCCCCACATCACGCAGTTGGGGGCAATGCTGTGTACGCGGTCGCGCAGGTTGGGCACATCGTAATAGTAACTGTTGTCGATGTTTATGGTAGTGTTCTTGCCACCATAGTAGCCGTTACCGCCATTGGCGCCATCGAACCACATCTCAAACTGGTCGTCGCCATACTTGGCAAGTTCTTCACACTGTTTGAGAAAGACGTCGACCACATAGTTGTCTTCACCATAGTAGGCGGAGTTGCGGTCCCAGGGTGAGACATAGAAGCCGTATTTCATGCCAAGCTTGTTGGCGGCATTGGCAAACAGCTCTGGGATGTTGGCATTGCGACCGTTGGCGTTGCCTGCATTGACAATGCTGTGGGTTGTGGTGGCTGTGGGCCAGAGGCAAAATCCATCATGGTGTTTAACCACAGCAATGCCTCCCTTCATTCCAGCTGCCTTTGCTGCGGTGAGCCATTGTTCGGGGTTAGGCTTCTTGGTCGGTGCATAATTGCTTTCAGGCTCATTACCTTCTCCCCATTCGATGCCGGTGAAGGTGTTCATTCCGTAATGGAAGAAAGCGTAGAATTCGGTTTCGTTCCACAGCAGTTGTCGTGTGGACGGTACCGGGTGACAGGGCAGTGGCTCGTTGTTGGGATTGGGAAGCGTCTGCTGCTTCAGTTCCAACTGTGCGGATGTTGCGAGCGGCACAGTCAGAGCAATCAGTAGTGTTTTTAGTTTCATAGGTATTAAAATAAGGTTGTTAAGGGTTTGTAGGTGTTATTTGTAGATTTCCTTGCGGCCGGCCTTAAGGGTGTTTATCATCAGTGAACAGATGGTCATGGGGCCGACTCCGCCCGGCACAGGCGTGATGTATGAACATTTTGGTGCTACCTCATCGAACTTCACGTCGCCTGTCAGTCTGAAGCCTTTGGGGCGCGTGCTGTCGGGCACCCGTGTGGTGCCGACGTCAATGACCACGGCTCCGGGTTTTACCATGTCGGCGGTGACAAATTCGGGCTGTCCGATTGCAGCTATGATGATGTCGGCCTGTCTGCACTCTTCCTTGAGGGTGGCGCTGTGGCTGTGGCATACGGTGACAGTGGCGTCACCATAGTTCTTCTGCATCATCAGCTGTGCCATAGGTTTGCCCACGATGTTGGAGCGCCCCAGAATGACGCATTTCTTTCCGGAGGTCTTTATGTTATAATGACGCAAGAGTTCAAGAATGCCTCTCGGTGTGGCGGAAATGAAACAAGGTAGCCCAATGGCAAGTCTGCCTACGTTGACAGGGTGGAATCCGTCAACATCCTTGCGGTAGTCGATGGCCTCTATCACTTTTTGCTCGTCGATATGAGCGGGCAATGGCAGCTGGACTATAAATCCGTCGACATCGGCATCGTTGTTCAGTCTGTCCACCTCTTTGAGCAGTTCTTGCTGTGTGATGGTGTCCTCAAACCTGAGCAGAGTGGACTTGAAGCCACACTCCTTGCATGCCTTGACTTTGTTTGCAACGTATGTCTCGCTTCCTCCGTCATGGCCCACGAGTATTGCAGCAAGATGAGGCCTCTTGCCCCCAGCTTCTATCAGTTTTTCCACTTGTTCGGCAATGTCTGCCTTGATTGATGCTGCTGTTTGTTTTCCGTCAATGAGAGTCATAGCTGTTATTTTAGTGTTATTTCTATAATGTGGTCTGTTGTGTCGGTCGGCGATATGCCGATGATGTGCAGAGTGCTGTTCTTGTAGGTATAAGGCAGCACTTTTCTTGTCTTGTATTCACGCACCTCCTTGATTTTCCTATCGGAGGGTATGCTTGCGCTGTCTTTAGAGGCGTTGAGGATGTGGAGCCATATTTTGTCTCCTCTGCGTGTCGTTACATAGTCTTCTGTGTAAGCGGGTCCTGCCTGTGTGGCATAGATGGTTTCGCCGTTCTCCCTGAGCCACCTGCCGATGCCTTTAAGTCTGTCGAGTGCAAGTTCTGGTAGTTTGCCATCGGGCTGTGGACCGATGTTGAGAAGCAAGTTGGCTCCTTTGCCTGCAGTGCGGACGAGCAGCTGCACGAGTTGCGGCACACTCTTGTAGTTTTGGTCGTAGATGCGATACCCCCACATGCCGTTCATTGTTTCGCATGTTTCAAGAGGCAGCCGGCTGATTTCCTGTCCGGACATGCCCGCCTTGTTTTCTCCAGGTATGTCGCGCTCGAACATCTGCATGTCTTCGCCGGCATGAGGTGTGCCGTGATGATTGTTGCCTATGAGGCAGTTGGGTTGCAGGCGGTGTATGAGTTCGTATTGTTTGTCGAGTTGCCAGTCAAACGGGATGGAGTCTTTCTCGTGGTCCCACATTCCGTCAAACCAGATGGCCCCTATGGGGCCGTAGTCAGTGAGCAATTCTGTGAGCTGTCTGTTCATGAACCCATAATATGAGGCCCAATCGGCCTTTGAGGGGTCTTTGCCCGTGTTGTTGCCCACCCGCCCTGAGGGATAGTCGTTGCGTGTCCAGTCGATGTGGCTGTAATAGAGGTGCAGTTTGATGCCGTTGTCCTTGCACGCCTGTGCCAATTGTGCCACGATGTCTTTGCCGTATGGTGTGTTGGTAATCTTGTAGTCAGACTGCTGTGTGTTCCACATTGAAAAGCCGTCGTGGTGTCGGGTGGTGAACGTGATGTAGCGTGCTCCTGAATCCTTTATGGCCCGGACCCACTCCTGTGCGTTGAAGTCGTGGGGATAGAAGGCATTGGCGAGTTTTGCATACTCCTTGTTGTTGATGCCTTGGTCGGTCATAACCCACTCACCTTGTCCGAGCATGGAGTAGAGTCCCCAATGTATGAATATGCCGAAACGGCTCTGATCAAACTGTTGTCGGGCGGTCAGGTTGCCCGGCGAGGGGGTGTATTGGGCCTGCAATGCCGTGGCGGCAAAGACTGCAAGCAACAGTGTGCGGAGAAGTTTGTTTTTCATCGGGGGTAATCTGTTGGAATGGCGGGTGTGGGTTATTAGTCTGTGGTTGTACCAAAGTCTGATGGCCGAAGTATTATCTCTTGCCAAGTCCGGTCATGGCTCTCATCTTGTTTCCGAAACCAGGAGAGTTGACCATTTTCATCATCTTGCGGGTCTGGTCGAACTGCTTGAGCATTTTGTTGACATCCTGCAGTGTATTGCCGGAGCCTCGCGCTATGCGTGCCCTGCGGCTTGAGTCAATCTTGTCGGGGTTGGCGCGTTCAAAAGGTGTCATAGAGCCGATGATGGCCTCTATCTGCTTGAAGGCGTTGTTGTCGATGTCAACGTCTTTGATAGCTTTGCCCACTCCCGGTATCATTGATGCAAGGTCTTTGATGTTGCCCATTTTCTTTATCTGGTTTATCTGGGTGATGAAGTCGTTGAAGTCAAACTTGTTCTGGGCAATCTTCTTGCTAAGTTTTCTTGCTTCCTTTTCATCGTAGACCTGTTGGGCGCGTTCCACCAGTGATATTACGTCACCCATGCCGAGTATGCGGTCGGCCATGCGGTCAGGATGGAAGACGTCGAGTGCATCCATCTTTTCGCCTGTTCCGACAAACTTGATGGGCTTGCCTACCACACTCCTGATGCTGACGGCAGCTCCGCCACGTGTGTCGCCATCGAGTTTGGTCATTACGATGCCTGTGTAGTCGAGCCTTTCGTTGAATTCGCGAGCAGTGTTGACAGCGTCCTGGCCTGTCATGGAGTCAACGACAAAGAGGGTCTCGTCGGGGTTTGTGGCTTGCTTGATGTTGCTGATTTCCTGCATCATCTGTTCGTCAATGGCCAGTCGTCCGGCGGTGTCTATGATGACAAGGTTGTATTCTTCCTGCTTTGCCTTGCGAATGGCGTTTGCCGCAATCTCAACGGGGTTGGTGTTGCCCTCTTCGGTGTAGACAGGAACTCCAATCTGTTCACCTACCACTTGAAGCTGGTTGATAGCGGCAGGACGGTAAACGTCGCATGCCACGAGAAGAGGCTTCTTGCCGAACTTGGTTTTTTGCCAGTTTGCCAGTTTGCCAGAAAAGGTTGTCTTACCTGAACCCTGCAGTCCTGCCATGAGAATGACCGATGGTCTTGAGTTCAGCTGCAATTCGGCAGTGGAACCTCCCATGAGTTTTATGAGTTCATCGTGTACGATTTTTATGAGCAGTTCGCCAGGTTTTACAGATGTCAGCACGTTCTGGCCGAGAGCCTGCTGCTTTACGGTGTCGGTGAATTGTTTTGCTACTTTATAGTTTACGTCAGCATCTGAAAGAGCTTTCCGGATTTCTTTTACTGTTTCAGCTACGTTGATCTCGGTAATTCTTCCCTGTCCTTTCAGGACTTTGAAAGACCGTTCAAGTTTTTCGCTTAGATTATCAAACATGATGTTGTGAAGTTCTGTTAATTAAAAAAGACTTTTTGCTTGTGCGCAAAGTTACTTAATTTTGAGGAACTTAACAAAAAATAAATAAGAAAAGTGACAATGCGCTTTTTTTGTGTGTATTGTTTCTCTGCTGCCATAAAAAGTCGTAATTTTGCCGGCAATTTGTTTTTCTTGTAAGAATGAGGGAGTGCAGAGAAAGGTTTCGTGGCTGTAGCGGCCAGAGATGCGCTTTTGCACTTTTTTGTTTTTTTTAAAGGAAAATGCAATAAGAACCCCGTTTTGCGGTTATATTAGTAAATAGACTCAAATCAACAGCGAAGATTATAGTGCTTGACATGAAAATCAGTGTAATAACAGCGACTTGGAACCGCGCTAAAACATTGCAGGACACCATTGACTCGTTTTTGAGGCAGGTAGAGGCCTGCAGGAATGTTGGAGTGGAGTTGGAGCATGTTATTGTTGACGGTCTGTCGGGCGATGACACTGTGCAGATTATACAAAGGAACGAACCACGCTATCACGGAACGCTCAAATGGGTGAGCGAGAAGGACAGGGGTATCTATGATGCCATCAACAAAGGTATCAGAATGTCATCAGGCGATGTGGTTGGCATATTGAACAGTGATGACTTCTATACGTCAGGCGATGTGTTGTTGAGAGTGTCACAGGCTTTCACTAACGATGATGAGCTTGAGGCGGTATATGGTGACATTCATTTTGTAAAGGAGGAAAATCTGAACAGATGCACGCGCTACTACTCGTCAAGGTTTTTTCGTACAGGCCTGTTGAGGTTTGGGTTTATGCCGGCTCATCCAAGTTTTTATTGTAAGAGGAAAGTCTATGACGAATGTGGACTCTACGACACGGATTTAAAGACCTCTTCAGATTTTGAGATGATGGTGCGCCTTTTGTATATGAAGAAGATAAAGGCAGAATATCTTGGCATTGATTTTGTTACGATGCGTGCCGGCGGAGAGTCTACAGCCAATATTGCAAGCAAGATGAAGGTAAACAAAGATGTCGCAATGTCTTTGAGAAAATACGGCATCTACTCTAACCAATTGTTCCAATGGCTCAGGTATGCATGGAGGATTGGCGAAATTGTATACACTCGGATAAAGTATTGATGTTATAAGAATGAAGAAAGTATTGATAACAGGTTCAAACAGTTTTGTCGGTGAGAATGTGCGCCGCTATCTGCAGTCTAAGGGTGACTGCATGGTAGATGTTGTAGACACCATCGGCGATGAGTGGGCGAATGCTGATTATTCAAAATACGACGTGGTGTATCATGTGGCTGGCATAGCCCATGTAAATCCGTCTCCCAAGATGAAGCCGCTATATTACAAGATTAACTGTGACCTTGCTATTAAGGTGGCCGAAAAGGCGAAAGCTGCGGGGGTAAAGCAGTTTATATTTATGAGTTCCATGATTGTGTATCATGAGAGCAGGTCGTTGGGTGACGAGGTGATTACTGCTGACGCCACTCCGCATCCCTCGGGTTTTTATGGTGACTCTAAACTACAGGCTGAGATAGGGCTGAAGAAACTTGCGACAGACGACTTCAAGTTGTGCATACTGCGGCCGCCGTTAATCTATGGAATGAATCTTAGAGGAAACTTCCCGAGATTGATGAAGCTTGCCACGCTGACACCGATATTCCCCGCCTGGCACAACAAACGTTCAATGTGCTATATTGAAAATCTGGCAGAATTTGTACGTCAGGTTATTCTAAGAGAACTGCACGGCGTGTTTTATCCCCAGAATAGAGAGTATGCCGACACGGTTGAGATTATTCGCTTCTTTGCATGCGAAAGCGGTCATCGGATATGGATTTCCAAAATATTCAACCCATTTGTTCTGCTTGGTTCAAAATTTATTCAGTCTATCAATAAGATGTTCGCTACATATTATTATGACGAGTCGATGAGTACATACGGGTTTGATTACCAACTGGTGTCGTTTAGAGAGTCGCTCAAACGTGTCAGCGAGGATTTTAAAAACAACAGTAACAATGCCGACATTGGTCGTGGAATATAAAATAATAGAGAAATGATATTGACGTTTACATATTTGTTGCTCTTTCTTGTTCTGTTCCTCATGGAATTGCTGTATTTCAGGATTGCAGACAAGTATAATATCATTGACAAACCAAATGAACGGTCGTCGCACTCTACGGTTGTATTGAGGGGCGGTGGTGTGCTGTTTACCCTTGCCGTGATTGTGTGGGTGTTTTATCAACTGTTGTTTGGTCGCCATGCGTCAATGACAGGGGCAGAATTGGTGTGGAATTATCTACCGTTCATTATAGGCCTTGTGATGGTTTCGACTGTTAGTTTTGTAGATGACGTGGTGGGGACATCAAACAAGACTCGACTGATTGTACAGTTTGTCAGTGCCGCATTGCTTTGGTTTGGAGTAATGCCTTATTGTTATGGTGACTGTAGTGGGGGGGCACTCTGCTATGCCAGTGCAGCACTTTTGTCGGCGTGGGTTGTTATAGCTTCTGTCGGAACGATGAATGTCTATAATTTTATGGACGGCATTAATGGCATAACCGGGGCATACTCACTGTCTGTGCTTGTCTCGCTTTTGGTACTTAACGAATGTGTTTTGCCAGACAGGTTTATTGTTCCCTCGCTTCTGGCGTGTGAATTGCTGGCAGTGGTGATTTTCTGCTATTTCAATTTCCGTCCTAAAGGCAAGGCAAAATGTTTTGCAGGTGATGTGGGCAGTGTTTCTATTGCCTTTATATTGCTCTTTGCTGTAATAAAGCTCATCTGTGCCACGGGCGACTGGTGTTGGATTGTTTTTCTTGCCGTCTATGGTGTTGACGGCTGTCTGACGATTTGCCACCGCATCATGCTTCACGAAAAGCTGGGGCAGGCACACAGAAAACATGCCTATCAGATTATGGCTAACGAATTGAAGATAAGCCCACTGAAAATTAGCGGATTATACATGACCTTGCAACTGGTGATAAATATGGTTATGATTTACGTTATACCAGACACTTTTATCGCCCATGTATGTTATCTGGTTGGCATCTTGGTTGTGCTATCTGTGGCCTATATACTGTTTATGAGAAAATACTATCATCTGCATGCGGAGTATCTGAAGGCTTTGGAGAAAAATGTGAACTGACGGACTGCAATGCATGTTTGCCTGTTCAAAATGTCTGTATGGTGAAGTGACTCAGTGATTAGCAATTAAAAGGATTATATGATGGTGAACAAATTGTGCGGAGGCTATTTCAAGAGACTGATTGCCCCATATTGGACAATACTGTTGATAGACAGCCTTGTTGTGGTGTTGTCTGGGCTGGTGAGCTATGCTTTGGTGTATAGCCTGAAAGACCTGGTATATAATTTCGGATCCCTACTTATAATCCTGCTTACTTTAATGCCCGGCTATATAATCGGCATGAAGGTGTTTGGTACCTATAGTGGCATTCTAAGATTTTCAGCGGCCATAGACTTCATAAAGCTGGCAGGGGCTTTTGTTTTTGGTGCTCTGACAGCATTCTTCTTCCATAAGATATTGAGATACTATGTAGGCGAAAGCGTTCTGGAAATCAAGGGACTTACTTTTTTTATTTCTTTCATGCTTGCCACCTTGCTATGTCTCGGCTTCAGATTGTTGGTAATGTTTGTTTACAACAACATGATTTATGGTAAGAACCAGTTTCGGACTTTTGTCTATGGCACTCTGGAGAATGGGTTGGCTCTTGCAAAGAGCATCAATGCAGACAAGAACTCACCCTATGTTCTGAGTGGTTTTATAACTGATGACGAAAAAATGACCCGACACCGCATAATGGGGGCAAGGGTCTACCATATATGCGATGACCTGATAGAAATTATGCGTCTGCGCCAGATTAAGGCTGTCTTTGTCAGTGCGTCAAGTTCAGAGGTGTTTAAAGGTAATGTTGAGTTGATTAACAAACTCATTAAAAACAACATCAAGATAATGATGCAACCCATTGAAATGGAGTGGGACGGCAAGAGCGACATAAACTTCCGCCAACTTCATGAGGTTGATATCGAGGACTTGTTGCCACGTGACAGGATTGATATTGATTTAGACTCCATAGGGAAACTGATTAAACATAAAGTAGTCCTTATTACGGGTGCGGCGGGCAGCATCGGTTATGAGATGGCAAGGCAGGTTGCCAAATTCTCCCCGGAACGTCTGGTGCTCGTGGACCAGGCAGAGACACCGATGCATACCGTAAGACTGCACATGGCCAAACACTACGGTTGGCTTGAATGTGATACAATAGTAACCAGCATCTGCAACCAAAGTAAGATGGAGGCGATATTCAAGGCCACACGCCCCGACTATGTTTTTCATGCAGCGGCCTATAAGCATGTGCCAATGATGGAAGATAATCCGTCAGAGGCAGTGCAAAACAATATCAGAGGTACTCGTGTGATTGCAGATTTGGCTGTGAAATACGGTGCGAGGAAGTTTGTGATGATTTCAACAGACAAGGCTGTCAATCCGACCAACGTGATGGGGTGCTCAAAGCGTATATGTGAAATTTATTGCCAGTCACTTAATTCGGAAATAGTCAACGGGAATTCTGAATTGAAACAATATGACGGTTCGCCTGCCGTGACGCAGTTTATCACAACCCGCTTTGGAAATGTGTTGGGCAGCAATGGTTCCGTTATTCCCCTTTTCAAGAAGCAGATAGAGCAGGGAGGTCCCATTACGGTTACTCATCCTGACATAATTCGCTATTTCATGCTTATACCCGAGGCTTGCCGTTTGGTGCTTGAGGCAGGTACAATGGGAAAGGGTGGCGAAATATTCGTGTTTGATATGGGGAAACCGGTACGCATTGCCGACTTGGCTCAGCGTATGATAGAGCTATCGGGTGCAACGGGCATTGAAATAAAGTATACAGGTCTTCGCAACGGTGAGAAACTATATGAAGAGGTTTTGTGTAAAGGCGAAGACTACAAGCCAACTGTCCACCCCAAGATTATGATTGCCAAAGTGCGCGAATATCCTTATAAACTTGCCTTGAAGAATGAGGATGACCTTTATGCACTCTCATTCTCCAATGATGATATGGCAATTGTGAGGAAGATGAAGGAGATTGTGCCGGAATACCGTAGCCGTCACTCCAAATATGAAGTGTTGGATTAACCCAAATCGCTCATTAGGTCGTAAATGATATCTTTTTTTGTTACTTCTTATTGCCTTTTGTTTTTATAAGGCATCTGTTGCTTGTTTTTAGCTCAAAATAGCCCGCTATTATTCGCTAAAACGACAAACACCATCTGCTCTCCTAAAAATCAAAATCCAATAAGTCCTAACGACCGATTTGGGATTAACCCTTAGCCTAATTCGAGTAGCTTTTTTCCGATATTCTTGCAGGTGTCTGTGGGCACTTGCCATATTGTTGTATCTTTATCTTTTTGGAAAGTGGAGATATGTTTCTTTTTATCTGGAGTGTTAATGTTTTTTAAATTGAAGCGTCGTGCGACAAAGTGACCAAAACAAAGTAGTTTTTGAACTATTTTCTATATATAAATATTTTTAATTTTGCACTTTGAAAGTAAATAGAATAAATCCGTTTTATATGAATTACAGAAGATTATCTAAATTGACAAATGCTTTTGTTGGAGCAATTTGTATTTTGGCATTGACAGGCTGTGGCCGAAAGCAGGCTGGTCAGCAGGCCTCTAACGAATATGCGGTTAGGACCGTGACCACTTCAAGCCCAGAACTGAACTACACCTATCCTGCAACAATAAAGGGAAAACAGGATATAGAGATTCGACCTCGTGTGGCTGGCAACATTGTAAAGGTATGTGTTGACGAGGGTGCTACGGTTCATGCTGGCCAGACCTTGTTTGTGATTGATGACGTGACATACCGTGAAGCTGTTAATCAGGCTTCTGCTGCAGTTAACCAGGCTAAGGCAAGTCTCAATCAGGCCAATGCCGCATTGGCTACTGCAAAACTGACTTATAACAATAAGAAAGAGTTGCTTAACAAGAAGATTATCGGTGACTATGAATTTCAGTCAGCTCAGAATGCCTTGGCACAGGCAGAGGCATCTGTTGCAACGGCCAATGCAGGTGTCGCTTCGGCAAAGGCAGCATTGGTTTCTGCTCAGCAAAATCTGTCGTACTGCTATGTTAAGAGTCCTGCTAACGGTGTTGTTGGTTCAATACCTTACCGTGTGGGTGCCTTGGTTAGCAGTTCAAGTGCTCAACCGCTTACGACAGTCTCAAATATTGAGACGATGTATGTTTATTTCTCGGTAACAGAAAAGCAACTTCTTGAGATGACTCGTTCTACGGGTGACACCAAGTCGATACTCGCTTCAATGCCGGGAGTTCAGCTCAAACTTGTTGACGGCACAATTTATGACAAAACAGGCAAGGTGAGTACCATCAGTGGTGTTATTGACCAAACAACAGGGTCAGTGTCAATTCGTGCCGACTTTGCAAATCCCCAGCACCTGCTCAAGACAGGTGGAACAGGAAACATCCTTGTGCCTTATGTTTCAAAAGATGCTATTGTTATTCCCCAAAGTGCTACTGTTGAGCTTCAGGATCAGAAGTATGTCTATGTTGTAGGTAAGGATAACAAGGTGGCCTTTACTGTAATCAAAGTGGCCGATGTCAACGACAGCCAGAACTATATTGTAACTGCTGGCCTCAAGGCAGGTGATCGTATCGTGACCCAAGGCGTTGCTCAGGGTATCTCTGCTCTTACTGACGGTATGGAGATTACTCCTATTACAGAGGAACAGGCTGCAAAGAAAGTTCAGCAGGCTATTCAGATGGGCGGGGCAGACCTTACCAAGATGAAGAAGTAATGTCTCAAGTCTGTATGCTGACAGGGTTTATTGTAATCCAAGATAGATTTTGTTACTATAGTAAGACGATTTAAACAAAGACAACAACACAATGAAACTTGAAACCTTTATAAGAAGGCCGGTGCTTTCAACCGTTATATCCGTATTGATAGTGATATTGGGTATTATCGGTCTGATAGCTATGCCTATTGAACAATATCCGAACATTGCGCCTCCTACAATTCAGGTGCGTGCCACCTATACAGGTGCAGATGCCCAGACTGTGTTGAATTCGGTTGTCGCTCCGCTTGAGGAAAGTATAAACGGTGTGGAAAACATGACGTATATGACCTCATCGGCAACCAACGACGGTAGTGCAAACATCACAGTATATTTCAAGCAGGGTACTGATGCGGACATGGCGGCCGTGAATGTGCAGAACCGTGTGGCACAGGCTCAAAACCTTTTGCCTGCCGAGGTTGTCAGCGTGGGTGTTACAACGCAGAAACGCCAGACTTCGCAGGTGCTCATCTATGCGCTTACTTCAGATAAGGGACAGTATAGCGAAGACTTCCTCACCAACTACAATGCCATTAACATCGCCCCAGTTATACAGCGTGTGAAGGGTGTTGGCTCGTGTGACGGCTTTGGTGCAAAAACTTATTCTATGCGTATCTGGCTTGACCCTACAAAGATGAAGGAACACTCGCTTGTGCCCTCCGACATCTCTGCCGTGCTGGCTTCTCAGAACATTGAGGCGGCTCCTGGAAAACTGGGTGAAAACTATAATACGCAATTTGAGTATGTGCTCCGCTACACCGGACGTCTGAAAACTGCTCAGGAGTTTGAGAACATGGTAATCTATTCCAATCCAGACGGAACGACCCTCAAACTTAAAGACGTGGCTAAGGTTGAACTCGGTGCACTGATGTATATTGTCAACAACCTTGTAGACGGTAAACCAGCCGTTACCAATATGGTGACCCAGATGTCTGGTAGTAACGCCAATGAAATCGTAAAAGATGTCAAGGCCCAGATGGACGAGCTCTCCAAGTCTTTCCCTCCGGGAATGAATATTGTGTATGGTATGGACGTAACAGAGTTCCTTTATGCTTCAATACATGAGGTTATCGAAACACTGATTATTGCATTTATTCTTGTGATTTTGGTGGTGTATGTGTTCTTGCAGGATTTCCGCTCAACCATTATTCCTTGTATTGCAGTTCCTGTATCTTTGATAGGTACATTCTTCTTCCTTAATTTATTCGGCTTCAGTATAAACCTGCTTACGTTGTCGGCTCTTGTGCTTGCCATTGCCATCGTGGTTGACGATGCCATCGTTGTGGTGGAGGCGGTTCACGCCAAACTTGATCAGGGATATAAGTCTGCCCGCGTGGCAAGTATTGATGCCATGAATGAGATTTCCGGAGCGATAATCTCTATTACTCTTGTGATGTCAGCAGTGTTTATTCCTGTAAGTTTTGTAGGTGGCACTTCAGGCTCATTCTACCGCGAGTTTGGTGTGACAATGGCTGTGTCTATCATAATTTCCGCCATTAACGCATTGACATTGAGTCCGGCCCTTTGTGCAATCTTCTTGAAGGCACATGACCCAAACAAGAAGATGACGATAATTGATAAGTTTCATGCTTCTTTTAATGCGGCTTATGACAAGATGCTTGGACGCTACCGCAAGTTGGTGGAATTCTTTATCAAGGCTAAAGCTGTGTCTATCGGTGTTGTTGTAGCAGCCGTCATTGCGATGGTAGCGCTTATGGGCTACACCAAGACCGGACTTATTCCTGACGAGGATACTGGCACTGTGTTTGCTACGGTTTCTCTTGCTCCTGGTACAGGCAAGGAAAAGACTACAGAGACCATGCAGACCATTCAGAAAATGCTTGAGGCAAATCCTGCCGTGAGCACCTCAATTCAGATTATTGGTTATAACTTCATTGCTGGCCAAGGCTCTAACCAGGGTACTTTCATTCTGAAACTCAAGCCTTTTGATGAGCGTAAGGAAGCCTATATGTCTTCAACGGAGGTTGTGAAGAAGATTTTTGCACAGTCTTCTGCATTGAAAGATGCTCAGGTGATGGCGTTTGCTCCACCAATGATTTCGGGTTATGGTGCATCTAACGGACTTACCCTGTCCATGCAGGACAAGACTGGTGGCTCTGTAGACAAGTTCTTTGCGCAGACCGGAAAATTCCTCGCTGCTCTCAACCAACGTCCGGAGATTCAGTATGCCATGACTTCGTTTAACTCATCATATCCGCAATATCAGATTTCGGTAGATGTTGACAAGTGCACGCGTGCCGGTACTTCTCCCAAGGAGGTTCTGTCAGTGCTGCAGGGCTATTATGGTGGTTTGTATTCTTCAAACTTCAATGCCTATGGCAAACTCTATCGTGTGATGATTCAAGGAATGCCAGAAACACGTATCGATGAGAATTCGCTGAACTCTATTTTTGTACGTATCAATGGTGAGATGGCACCTGTGTCAAGCTTTATTACTTTGAAGAAGATTTATGGTCCTTCAAACATTGACAGATTTAACCTCTTTACTTCAATCAATGTCAATGTATCTCCTAATACAGGTTTCTCAACAGGTGATGCTATGAAAGCCGTGAAAGAAGTAGCTGAACAAACCCTTGACTCTGGTTATGGTTATGAGTATTCTGGTTTGACCCGCTCGGAGAGTGAGTCTTCAAACAATACATCTTTGATTTTTGTTCTGTGCTTCGTATTCATCTACCTCATATTGAGTGCACAGTACGAGAGTTACATTCTTCCGTTGTCAGTAGTGCTGTCAATTCCGTTTGGTTTGGTCGGTGCATTCCTGTTTACCAACATTTTCGGCCATGCTAACGATATCTATACACAGATTGCACTGATTATGCTTATCGGTTTGTTGGCGAAGAATGCTATTCTTATTGTTCAGTTTGCGCTTGAACGCCGTCAGACTGGTATGGCCATCAAATGGTCGGCCATTCTCGGTGCTTCGGCTCGTTTGCGCCCAATTCTGATGACATCTATGGCCATGGTTATAGGTTTGCTCCCATTGATGTTTGCTTCAGGTGTTGGAGCTAACGGAAACTCTACTCTTGGAGCCAGTGCCGTAGGTGGTATGCTTGTGGGCATGGTTCTTCAGGTGCTTGTCGTTCCATGTCTGTTCGTTATCTTCCAATGGCTGCAGGAGCGAATCAGCCCGATGAAGTTCATCGGTCTTGTACGTGGCGACGATGATACCGAATTAAAGCAGTACACAAATCCTGTAAAATCTAAATAATAAGGTTACATTCATATGAAAAAAACACTATATATCATAATGTCTTGCACTCTGCTCTTGAGCAGTTGTGGCATTTACAAAAAATATGAGCGTCCGGAGGTAAATACCAAGGGATTGTATCGTGATACATTGAGTGACCAGGACACCTTGGTGTCTAATGATACCACTACTCTTGGCTCCACTCCTTGGCGAGAAGTCTTCACCGACCCCAAACTGCAGACTCTTATCGATAGTGCTTTGTCAAACAATAGCGACTTGCTTACCGCCGCCCTTTCTGTAAAGCAATCAGAGGATATGCTTAAAGTCGCCAAATTGGCCTATGTTCCGTCGTTTGTGTTTTCTCCCAATGGGGCTTTGAGTTCTTGGGATGGTGCAAAGACGAACAAAACATATTCATTGCCCATACAGGCATCATGGACGGTAGACCTGTTTGGTAGCCTGCTCAATGCCAAACGTGCCCAGCAGATGGTTCTTGTTCAGGCTCGTGATTATCAGAGAGCTGTACGCACCTCAATCATATCAGGTGTCGCCAACTGCTATTACACGCTGCTCATGCTTGACGAACAGCTTAGAATCACAAAAGAGACTGAGGCACTAACAGAGCAGACATGGAAAACGATGCAGGATATGAAAGAGTATTATGGCTATAACGAGGGCTCTGTGTTGTCTGCCAAAGCTAATTACCTTTCTGTCAAAGCCTCTATACCAGAGATTGAGCGTCAGATTCGTGAAACGGAAAATTCGCTAAGCCTTCTCCTTGCTCAAGCTCCGACAAGAATTGATCGTGGCACCTTTGCCGGGCAAAGTCTGCCAGAGAATTTGCGTACAGGTGTAGGCATCCAAGTGCTTGCCAACCGCCCAGACGTACATGCCAAGGAGATGGCATTAGCCAACTGCTTCTATAATGTAAACAAAGCACGTTCGGCTTTCTATCCTAACATTACGATAACAGGCTCTGCCGCTTGGACTAATTCTTCTGGCATGGGGATTGTCAATCCCGGCAAGATGCTGCTCAATGCGGTAGGCTCGTTGGTGCAGCCAATATTCCAACATGGTCAGTTGATAGCAGGCCTTAGAGTTGCCAAGTCGCAACAGGAACAGGCTTACATCGCATGGCAACAGTCTATTTTGAATGCAGGAAGTGAAGTGAGCAATGCGTTAAAGCTATATGAAACGTCAGCTAAATTGTCGGAAATTGAGGCAGAGCGGGTAGAAACTCTGCAAAGCAATGTAGAGGCAGTCACTGCTCTTATGGCCAACGGTTCCACTTATCTTGAAGTTATAACAGCCCAACAGGCCCTTCTTGCAAGTAAGCTGCAGAAAGTGGTAGATGACTTTAATAAAATGCAGGCAGTAGTTAATCTGTATTATGCTCTCGGCGGAGGGCGTGATTAGGTCTGAAGCTTCAATTGAAACAAAAATCAAAGTAAAACTCAACGCTAAACGGCTTCGCTGCTTTTAGTTGCGTGCCGTCAAACAAACAATAAGTTATGATTAGTCCACAAGCATTTGTAGATTCATCGGCAAAGATAGGCACCGATGTTACCATATATCCTTTCGCCTATGTTGAGGCTAACACCGTGATAGGTGACGGCTGTGTTATTTACCCTTACGTCAGTGTTATGTCAGGCACTGTTATGGGTAAGAACAACAAGGTATTTCAGGGTACAGTGCTTGGCGCACTGCCCCAAGACTTTGATTACTGTGGTGAAAAAACGCAGTTGATAATAGGTGACAACAATACCATTCGCGAAAATGTTGTTATCAACCGTGCAACCCATTGTGGCTGTCAAACTGTGATTGGTAATGGTAACTGCATAATGGAGGGTGTACACATTTCCCATGACAGCCATATCTTTAACAACACGGTGATTGGCTATGGTACCAAAATTGCCGGTTGCGTAGAGATACACGATGATGCTATTCTGACTTCAAATGTCATTGCTAATCCAGGCACACGTGTAGGGCGTTGTGCAATGGTCAAGAGCGGTTGTCGCTTTAGCAAAGACGTGCCACCATTTGTAATAGGCACCCACAACCCGATAGAGTATGGAGGTGTCAATGCAACCATTCTCAGCAATGCAGGCATAGAGGAAAAGATTCAACTTCATATTGCCAATGCCTATAGGTTGATATTCAATGGCAAGACTTCTCTTCAAGACGGTATCATGCAGGTTAAGTCGCAGGTGGTCGGTAGTCCTGAAATCGATGATATAATATCATTCTTGGAAACCAGCAAACTTGGCCTGATAGGAAAGTGATGGCGAATTCTCCCAGACAGAATGTCATAAAAAGGCTTTGTGCTTTTTTGAAGCACAAAGCCTTTTGTGCTGTAATGCTAAAAAGGTTTATCAGTTGAAGTAATAAAAAAAGATGTCATTTACGACCTAATGACCGATTTGGGTTTAATGATAATTAACGCATTAGTATGAAATAAATGTGTTATCTTTGCTTCTCTAATGTATTCAACGTTGTTGGAGTGTTTATTTGTGTACGTATATGCGTAGGTTATTGTTGATTATTGGTTTTGCTGTGATTTCATTTGAAGTCATGGCACAAAACATTGCGGGTGTCGTGACTGATGCTCGCACTGGTGAGCCCATTGCCTACGCAAATGTGTTTTATGACGGAATGCCTGTAGGTGTCAATACCGATGCCAATGGCATGTATACCTTGCCTCTACATGCTGGCAAGACACTTGTGGTTTCCTTTTTCGGTTATGATAGACAGTCCTTTAATATAACCCCGCAAACCCGGCGCATAGATGTAAAACTGGCCGCAGTTTCCCATACCCTGAAAGAGGCTGTAGTAAAAGCCCGTAAGAAGAAGTATTCGCGCAAGAATAACCCTGCGGTTGAACTGATGAAAAAGGTCATAGCCGCCAAAAGACGCACCGACATTCATAGGCATGCATACTTCAGTTGTAATATGTACAAGAAGTTGACATTTGCTTTTAACGACGTGTCAGAGAAAACGCTCAACGAGGGTGTGTTCCGAAAGATGCCTTTTTTGAACAATCATGTGGAGGTCTGTCCAGAGACAGGAAAGCGTATACTCCCGATAACTTTTCAGGAAACAACACAACGGCAGATATGGCGCAAGAGCCCACAGTCTGAAAAAACCATTGTTACAGGAAAGCGTGAAGAGGGTCTCAACAAGTTCTTTACTTCGGGTGAAATTCTTAACAGCATACTAACTGACTGTTTTACAGATGTCAACATCTATGATGACAACATTAGGTTGTTGCAACATCAGTTTATAAGTCCGATATCATCAAAAAACGCCATCAGTTTCTATCGTTTCTTTATACAAGACACGGTGTTTGTAGATGAGGACAGGTGCATCGAGGTGACATTTACGCCAAACAATCCTCAGGATTTCGGTTTTTCCGGTAGTGTATTTATAATGGCAGACTCTACGTATCGTGTACGTAAGTCAAGATTGCTTATTCCCCATAGTTCTGATGTCAACTTTGTGGAACAGCTTAATGTTGACCAAAAGTTTGTGAGTCTGCCAACAGGTGACCAGGTTCTTGCGCAAAACAAGATGACGGTACAGATTTCTGCCATTATGGATATGGCGCGTCTACAGGTGCAGTTGACAAACGACTACTCGGACTTCAGCACAGCTCCTCTTCCTGATAAGGAATTCCGCTTTGGCGGGCAGGAGTATATAGAACCCAATGCGGTGTTGCAGAACGATGAGTTTTGGAGAAAGAACCGCACAGACAGCCTCACCATGGCAGAATCTTCCATGGGCCAGATGGTGAAGGAGTTTCAAGACATGAAACACTTTAATGTATTCTTGTTTGTACTTAAAGCTTTGGTTGAGAATTATGTTGAGACATCTTCTGACCCTCGCAAACCTTCAAAGTTTGATGTAGGGCCAGTAAACACAATATTCAGTCAAAATTTCATTGACGGTTTCAGGCTGCGTGCTTCTGGTCAGACAACAGCCAACCTTAATCCTCATCTTTTTGCAAAAGGGTATTTGGCTTACGGTTTTAAGGACCACAGGGTGAAGGGAATGTCGGAATTGACCTATGCTTTCAAAAAGAGAGCCTATCAGGTTACTGAGTTCCCTATGAACAACCTGTCGGTATCGTATCAGACTGATGTTATGTCTGCTTCCGACAAGTTCATTCCAACCGACAAGGATAACATGTTTTCATCGCTCAAGGTGACAACGGTAGACCAAATGATGTATTACCATAAGTTTAGGCTCAGATACCAGCGCGAGTGGCTCAGTGGCTTTGGCGTCAGTGCACAACTGTGCAGAGAGCGTGACGAAGGGGTAGGGGCATTGTTCTATCAGCCGCTTGATGTGACGGGCAAGCCGTCTGGTGACGTTTCCAGACATAACCGTTACTTCAACACCACAGACATTTCCTTGGGACTGACATTTGTTCCTGGAGCAAAATACGTAAACACCAAGCAACGACGCATTACCGTAAACAACGAAGCACCGATATTTACTCTTACTCATACTTTCGGCGTGAAGACCTTGGGTGGTGACCACAGTTACAATCTAACAGAAGCTTCTGTCTACAAGCGCTTTTGGCTGCCGTCGGCATGGGGCAGGATGGAGTTCCATATAAAAGGCGGTGCCCAATGGAGCAGAGTCCCTTACCCGCTTCTGATTATGCCTGCGGCAAACCAGTCCTATATAGTACACAAGGCAATGTTTTGCATGATGAACAACATGGAATTTCTTAACGACCGCTATGTTTCCGCCATGGTGCATTGGGACATCAATGGCAAAATCTTTAACCGCATTCCATTGCTTCGCAAGCTCAAGTGGCGCGAGGTCATCGGGTGCAACACTCTTTGGGGAACCCTTACAGACAAAAACAATCCCAAGCTCAATCCGGGTGACAGTCGTCTGTACTATTTCCCAGGACATTTCAGGCATGACGGATCTTATCATTACTCTTCACACGTGATGGAAAGCAACAAACCTTACGTGGAAGTGTATGCGGGCGTGTATAACATTTTCAAGATATTGCAGATTCAGGCAGTGCGCCGCTTGAACTACCTTTACTTGCCAGATGCAAAGAAATGGGGTTGGCGTGTAAAACTTGAACTGACATTCTAAGTACCCGCAGGGGTAACATTGAAGTTCAAATCAAGGTCTTTTAAGACACAAAAGAAAATGAAGATAGATTTACTTACAGTAAAGAAGAAATACAACATTGTAGGCAAATGCTCTGCCCTTGACGAGGCATTGCAGATGGCTCTGCGCGTTGCCCCAACCGACTTGTCGATGGTCATACTCGGTGAGAACGGTGTGGGCAAGGATGTGTTCTCCCGCATAATCCATGACTTTAGTCCGCGCAGAAACAAACGACTGATGGCTATAAACTGTGGCTCAATCCCACCAGGAACAATAAACTCCGAGTTGTTCGGTCATGTAAAAGGTGCCTATACTGGTGCAGACTCCGATAGGGAGGGCTATTTTGCTACATGCAATGGCGGCACGTTGTTTCTTGATGAAATCGGTGAACTGCCCAAGGAAACCCAGTCGCTGCTTCTTCGGGTGCTTGAGAGTGGGGAGTACATACCCGTGGGGTCTGACAAAGTGCTTAAGACAGACGTTCGCATTGTAGCCGCCACCAATGTTAATTTGCTTAAGGCAATGCGTGATGGCAAATTCAGAGAAGACCTGTTCTATCGCCTCAATGGCATATCTATCAACATTCCCCCTCTTCGTGAGCGCGGCGATGATATACGTTTGCTTTTCAAGAAGTTTGCGCTTGACATGAGCGACAAATATAACAATGCAGACCCTGTTACGCTTGATAATGAGGCAATGGATTACGCTCTCAAGTATCAATGGCCTGGCAACATACGCCAACTGCACAATTTGGTGGAGAGTCTGACGGTTACCGTGCCTGACGGTATTGTTACCCTTGAGAAACTCAAAAACGCCCTGCCTGACGAAAAAGAAACGATGCTGTCCTGCAATGATGACTACAAGTCGTTTGAGTCAGAGAGAACCGTGATTTTCCAGTGGCTGGCACAGTTGTCCACACAATATCGCCAACTCAGAAACGAGTTGGACGCCTTGCAGCAGTCTCCCGACATAGTGCCTTCAAAACCCATTGCGACAGGTATGCCCACCCACACTCCTTTGTTGTCGCTGCCAGTAAAGTATGAAGAGGTTGATACACCAGAGTTTGTGGAAAAAGTCAACACTATTGATGATATGGAGAAAGAAGCCATTCTTTCCTCGCTGAAGCGTCATGCCGGTGCCAGACGTAAAGTGGCGGAAGAGCTGGGCATCCCTGAACGCACACTATACAGAAAAATCAAGGAATACGGTTTGGAAGATGTAAAATGAGGTGGGTATTGGTCATAGATGCTGCTTAAAGTCTATAAAGAAAATAATTATGAAGAAGCAATTCAATAGATCGGTCATAATCAACACGGCTGTCAGCCTGTGTCTCTTGATATTGTCGGTAGGGTGCACTGTCAGTTATAAACTCAATGGGGCTTCGATAGACTATCTTACAACAAAGACTATACAGATAGACGATTTCCCGCTCCGCTCTGCTTATGTCTGGTCACCGATGCACTCTATGTTCAACAACGAGTTGTCTGACATCTATGCACGCCAAACAAAATTGAGACAAGTCAACCGCAATGGTGACATACATCTGTCGGGGGAAATAACGGAATACAGCCAGTTCAACAAGTCTGTTTCGGCAGATGGCTATTCTTCACAGACACAACTTAAAATGACGGTTAACGTACGCTTTGTGAACAACAAAAAGCATGCCGATGATTTTGAACGCTCCTTTACGGCAACTGCCGACTATGATTCTTCCCAGCAGCTGACTGCCGTACAAGAGGAATTAGTTACCCAGATGATTAAAGATATCGTGGACCAAATATTCAATGCAACTGTGGCCAATTGGTAGAGCTCTTTGCCTCTCCCTGCACAGTGTGTCCCTGTAACAAAGTAAAATAAACTCCTATACAAGCCAGATATGATCACCCAACAAATTAATTCAGCAATAGAGCTGATACGACATCCAGAACGGATGGATCGCAGCACAATTCCGGTTATAAAAGAGGCCCTTGAACATTATCCGTTCTATCAGACTCTTCATTTGCTCCTTTTGCAAAACATGTATATAGTGCATGATGCTGATTTCAGCAACCAGTTGAAAAAGTCTGCGCTTTGCGTGGCAGACCGTTCTGTCTTGTTTGATATGGTGGAGGGGCTTAACTACTCAATACCGGTCATGAAACTTGAAGATGGGTGCGAGGACGGGGCAGACGGTGACAAGACGTTGACACTGATAGACAATTTCCTGCGAGGTGTGCCCGAACAGACTGATTCCCAAGGGCAGACTAATGACGCATCAGACCCGATGGGAGACTATTCGCTTTTTTTGGACCAGTTGCCCGACATCGGATTGACTGACGGACAGCATGTCGAGGCGCCAGAGTCAGAGCATGTGTCTGGATTGCAGCATTCGGAAGCAACAGCGAGACCTTCTGTGCCACACACCCCGACTGCCACGCAACCAGACGATGATGCGCCGTCATACGAGGAGGACGAGGAGTTTACGGTGTCTTTTATTACTAGTCATCTTGCAGGGGCTACATCTGACGAGGCTGCTCAAAATTCAGATGAACCTGTTTCAGATGAACAAAAAAAAGACTATTTTACAGAGACAATGGCGGGTTTGTATATAAAACAACACAAATATGAGCAGGCACTTGAAATTATCGAGTCGTTAAGTGCCGAAAATCCAAAAAAAAGTGTTTACTTTGCAGACCAAATGCGTTATTTGAAATTACTCATACGGATTAATAAAAACAAAAATAATAGAGATGTATAGTATCATTATCGTTCTTATTGTGCTTGCAGCTGTACTGATGTGCTTAATCGTACTTATTCAGGAATCAAAAGGCGGTGGCCTTGCAGCGGGTTTTTCAGGTGCCAACAGTTTAGGTGGCGTACGCAAGACCACTGAATTTGTGGAGAAAGCCACATGGGGTCTTGCCATAGCAATGGTTGTACTTAGTGTCGCCGCTGCATACCTCATTCCCACCGAGACCACTCAAAGTTCTGTAGTGGAGAATGCCCCAATTCAGACTGCCGCTCCAATGCCAACAGCAACTGGTCAGCCCACAAAGCAGGCCATGCCCGAGCAGGGACAGCCGGCAGAACAGCAGGCTCCCACAGAAGGGACTCCTGCAAACTGATTCCTAATATTTGCATCGTTTCAAATAAATCATAAGATCACCAGATTTTTCCGGTGGTCTTTTGCCGTATAGATAGGTGTTGCGCCTTTCAACCCAATCCGGTCGTTAGAACTTATTATATTTTGTTTTTGGTGAGAGCAGATGTTGCTTGTCTTTTTAGCGAATAATACGGACTGTTTTGAGCTAAAAACAAGCAATAGGGGCCTAATAAAAACAAAAGGCAATAAGAAATAATAAAAAATGTTATTTGCGACTTAAGGACCGATTTGGGTTCAATGGCCGAAGTCTCATGATAACAGTACATAGACACCCTCATATACGAGTAGTGATTTCTTATAAAAGCAAAAGTGAACTCTCAGGACATACGAAATCTTTTCATTCATCATAGTGGCGTACGCGCTGTGGCAAGCCAGATTGAGAGGCTCTCTGTAGACGACACCCTGTTTCTTGAAGGTCTACAGGGATCTGCCAGTGCGATTTGTTTCAGCGCCTTGGTCAAGCTGGTAAAACCGCGTTTGTTTCTGGTTGTTTTGAATGATGAAGATGAGGCCGCCACCTTCTATGGTGATTTAGAGACGCTGCTCGGTGATGGTTCGGCGATGTATTTTCCCTCACCTTATAAACGTGGCGTGAAGTATGCGCAGATTGATTCTGCCAATGAGATTTTGCGTACCGATGTCCTAAGCAGGCTCGCCAACGTCAGCACAGGTCTCACCAGCGCTCAGATTGTTGTGACCTATCCAGAGGCTTTGGCGATCAAGGTTGTGGCACAGGCATCTCTCAAAACCTCTTGTTTCAATGTTGAGGTGGGTGGAGAGTATGATTTTTCTGGCATTGAGAAGAAACTGTTTGATATGGGGTTCAAGCATACTGATTATGTATATGAACCTGGTGAATTTGCCATTCGTGGCAGTATTCTTGATGTCTATTCCTATTCCAATGAACACCCCTATCGCATAGATTTTTTTGGTGACGAGGTTGACAGCATTCGCACGTTTGATATTCAAAGCCAATTGTCAACAGAAAAAGTACGTCAGGCCACCTTGGTCCCGTTTGTAGCTTCTTCGTTGCAGGATAGGGTGTCATTTTTCAGTTTTTTGCCAGAGTCTACAGTCCTGGTTCAGAAAAACCCCGCATTTGTTTGTGACTCGATAGAGAAAATCTTTGAGGCAGGCTTCAGCGAACAGGCTTTGATAGAGAGGTCTGTCATACAGGGCGAGAGTAAAGATGGTGTTTTAGAACTTGATGCAAGGCGCTTGCTTTTGAGCGGCACAGATTTTGCCAGAAATCAGATGGATTATCCCTCGGTTGTATTGGCTGTCAAGCCGGCAGGTTGCAAAGGTGCGGCAATAAAGTTCAACACGTTGCCTCAACCTGTGTTCCACAAAAACTTTGATTTGACAGTCCAGACCCTGTCAGATTATATACATCGGAAATACAAGATTTTCATCTTTGCAGACAGTCCCGGGCAGCACGCGCGATTAAAGGAAATCTTTTCACAGATAGACAAATCGGTAACCTTTGAACCCGTTGACAGAACTATTCATTCAGGATTTATAGACGACACTCAGAAAATATGCCTCTTTACTGATCATCAGATTTTTGACCGCTTCCACAGGCATCAGCTTCGGAGCGGATATGCGCGCAATGGTAAGGTTGCATTGTCATTGCGTGAACTTAACCAGTTTGAGCCGGGCGATTATGTAACCCACATAGACCATGGCATAGGGCAGTTCGTTGGTTTAGTAAGGGTTGAAAAGGGTGGTGTAGAACAAGAAATGATAAAATTGCTTTACCAGAACGGCGATATTGTCTATGTGTCTGTTCACGCTTTAAGCAAGGTCAGCAAGTACAGGTCTGACAATGGAGAGCCTCCTCGTTTGAGCAAACTCGGCACAGGAGCTTGGCATCAATTGAAAGACCGCACCAAGAAGAAGATAAAGGACATTGCACGTGACCTTATAAAACTGTATTCTGAGCGTCGGCAACAAGAGGGTTTTGCTTTCAGCCACGACTCTTATATGCAGAACGAGCTTGAGGCATCTTTCGTCTATGAGGATACCCCAGACCAGCTGACGGTAACACGCCAAATCAAAACCGATATGGAGAGCAAGCGCCCTATGGATCGCCTTGTGTGTGGTGACGTAGGGTTTGGCAAGACCGAACTGGCTGTGAGGGCTGCATTCAAGGCTGCCGCCGATGGCAAACAGGTAGCAGTGCTTGTGCCCACAACTGTATTGGCCTACCAGCACTACCAGACCTTCAAGGAACGTCTGAAGGATTTTCCTGTTACCATAGAATACCTGTCGCGTTCGCGTTCACCAAAGAAGACAAAGGAAATATGTGAGCGCCTTAAAGACGGCAAGATAGAAATAATCATAGGAACACATAAATTGCTTGGAAAGTCGGTTGGATTCAAGGATTTGGGCCTGCTTATTGTTGACGAAGAACAGAAGTTTGGTGTGGCAACGAAGGAAAGGCTCAGGCAGATGAAAGTAAATGTAGACACTCTGACCCTTACAGCTACTCCAATTCCGCGCACACTCCAATTCTCGCTCATGGGAGCCCGCGATTTGTCCGTCCTGTCAACGCCACCAGCCAACCGCTATCCTGTAAGGACCGAAATTCATGTTTTTAGTCATGAGATTATTTCTGATGCCATTAATTTCGAGATGAGTCGGTCTGGCCAAGTGTTCTTTGTTTGCAACAGAATTTCCCAGTTGCCTCACATTGAAGCCTTGATACATGAACATATACCCGATGCTCGTGTGGCAGTTGCACACGGCAGGCTTTCTCCGGCACAATTGGAGAAGACAATCTTTGACTTCATAAATTATGAGTATGACGTGCTGCTCTCCACTACAATTGTGGAAAATGGCATAGACATCTCAAATGCCAACACTATAATCATTGACAATGCTCAAAATTTTGGTTTGAGCGACCTGCATCAGATGAGGGGCAGGGTGGGGCGTAGCACCCGCAAGGCCTTCTGTTATCTTCTGACACCACCGATGGCCGCACTCTCTGACGACAGCCGTCGTCGTCTTGAGGCTATTGAAAATTTCAGTGAACTTGGTTGCGGAATACAGATTGCCATGCAGGACCTTGACATTCGCGGTGCAGGAAATCTTTTGGGGGCGGAGCAGAGTGGCTTTATTGCGGATTTGGGATATGAAACCTATCAGAAGATACTTTCAGAGGCCGTCCACGAGTTAAAGACAGAGGAGTTTGCTGACCTTTATGAAGAAGAAGCCAAGCAAGCCGTGTCTTTGCAGGGCAAACTCTTCGTCGAGGATTGCAGCATTGACAGCGATCTCCCTCTCTATCTGCCTGAAGAGTATATTCCGGGAAGTGGCGAACGTGTGTTGTGTTACAGGGAGATAGACTCGCTCAACTCCGATTCCAAGCTTGCCGATTACCGCAAAAAACTCGAAGACCGTTTCGGCTCGTTGCCCAAACCAGTAGAGGGACTGTTGCAAGTGCCTGTGGCACGCCGAATTGCTCGTAGCCTTGGTATTGAGCGCATGGTAATCAAAAATCATGTGTTGACGCTCTACTTCGTGTCAAACCTTAAGAGTTCATTCTATCAGAGCGACACCTTCGGACGTAGCATCAGCTACATGTCAAAGCATTTTGAGAGATGCCGTTTGTCAGAAGCCAACGGCAAACGTCGCATGACGGTGACCAGCGTGCATAACATCACACAGGTTATTACCATACTAAAAGATATTTCAGAACTATAGGCTGCGATTCTCTTCTTTGTTATTTCCATGCAAAAGTGGCTCGTACCGATATGAACGGCGCCGAGTACTTCTTGAGTTTTTTAACTTTGTGCGACCCGCTTCGGTTGTACATAATGCTGTTAATGGGCATGCGATACCCCATGTTGGCTGAGAGTTTAAATATTGGCGAGACCTTCCATTGCATTGCTACTTGGGGAGAAAAGTATGACTTGTTGATGTAGTAATGTTTGTGGTCGAGGCTTAACCAATTTTTTTCAGTAAACATATTGTAGCCTGCCGACAGCCGGAGGCGGTTGTTATAATCATAGTTTACCGAAGCCACGTAGGTCATGAAGTTTACACTCCATTGCTTGTTGAATATGTGGTGGAAAATGTATATTGGTATACATGGCACACTCTGTGGATTGTTGAGCAACACAATGAGTCCGATGCCCTCTTGTTGGTTTTGGCTGATGTCAAAGCCATATACACCAGTAATGAACCCATCAATACGCTCAACTGCGTGGTTTGATGCTTCGCCATAGATGTTACCTGAGAGTGAAAGTGGATGGGAGTTCTTGAGTTTGAAGGTATGTGAACCTCGCGGACCGAACCTAAAGTAATGGTTGTCGCCGTTGTTCACTTCGTATCGTCCGTCAATGCCGAGCTTCGTCGTGTTGGAATATATGAAATTGTGGAGGGTATAGACGTGGGCGTAGCCATGTCCATCAGTGTTCGTGTGCTCTTTTGGAGAACCTCCTCGAGCTTCACCTTCTAATTCTATAATGGTCTTTTCTGTGTAGCTTGGCACAATCTGTGCTTTGGCGTGCCATATGCCAAGGGCGAGTAACAGAGTTAAAAATGTTATTCTCATATATAAAGTGTAATTGATTTAAGCTTAGAATTGAAAATAAATAAATGGTTGCAACTTTGCTGAAACAAATTGAAAGACAAAGAATACGGCCATGACTGTACACAGACATATTAGTGGAAGCGGGAGTTTTGCAAACGAAATACGGTATCGGCGCTTCATTCGTGTTGGCAACCAGTGTATTATCATGCCGATAACAAAGAGAACAAACACATTGTGGTAGTTCTGTATTATAGGCAGTATGTTTGTGTCCCACTGAGTCCCCATACTGTTGACCATGCGGCTTGCTATTGACCACGCAGTCTCGTTAGCTACTGCGGGGTCAAGATTTGATCCGCTGCGAAAAAAAAGACGTGTGAAGGTTATGAAAATGAAAGTTACCAACACACTCCAGCCGTGTTCCAGCCAGCCGAATCCTTCTCCTTTGCCGACAAGCAGATAGAGGCAGCGTATCCATGCGCTTATGCTTATAAACAACACGAAAACTATCAGGATATTACATAGGGGACCAGGCCAAAAGCCATCAATTATTATGAGCAGTTCAAGTGCCAACGTACTCACCAAAGCCCTGACGAGTGGTGACATGTCGCGCCAGAACTTGAAGACAATCATGCCGACTCCGTTCAAACCTCCCCAGATGATGAAGTTAAGACTTGCCCCGTGCCACAGGCCTCCCAGCAGCATGGTTATCATGCTGTTGAGATTTGCATATATTTTCTTTCGCCTTTCGGGACAACGCAATGCAGTGAACACTACCATAGAGGCTATTGCCGCCACGGCCAACACTATCCATGCGTTGTCGCACAGCACAAGGGCGGTGACGGTCATGAAGACAATCCAGAAGTATGTGCCGAACGTAATGTTGCGGTTGCCTCCCAACGGAATGTAAAGGTATGTCTGCAACCACCGTGAGAGCGATATGTGCCACCTCTTCCAGAAATTCGAGCAGTTTGTGGCTTTGTAGGGTGAGTTGAAGTTGGCCGGCAGGTAAAAGCCCATCAGCAGCGACAGTCCTATGGCAATATCGGTATATCCAGAAAAATCTGCATAAACCTGCAGTGAATACAGAAACAAGGCTGCGAGATTTTCAAACCCTGTGAACAGATGAGGGTTTTCAAACACACGGTCTATGAAGTTGACGGCAAGATAGTCGCTCAGAATGATTTTTTTCAACAGCCCGTTTATAATCCAGAACACGGCAATGCCAAATTGCATCCTGCTGAGATTGTATTTGCGGTAAAGCTGTGGAATAAAGTCACTGGCCTTGATAATTGGGCCCGCCACCAGCTGTGGAAAGAAACTGACGTAAAAGCCAAAGTCAAAAATATTGCGCACAGGTTTTATCAGTCCCTTGTATACGTCTGTTGTATAAGAAATTATCTGGAAGGTGTAAAAAGATATTCCTACGGGCAGAACAATGTTGTCTACACAGAAGATATTGCTGCTTGTCAGGGTGTTACCGATACTTGCCATGACGTTGGTCACGTGAATGTCTGCTCCCGTTAGCTTGTTTACAAAATCGGCAAGGAAGTACGCGTATTTAAAGTAGCACAATATGCTTAGGTCTATTATCACACTCAGGCATAGCAGCAGTCGTGCCTTAAGCTGTTTGCCGTTGTTACGGACACGGTATATTGCTTTGGCTATAAGAAAATCCGAAATCGTGACAAATACAAGGATGCCGACAAATAGTCCGCTTGTCTTGTAATAGAACAACAGGCTTACAAACAACAGGTAGGTGTTGCGCATCAGCGGCCTGCTCTTCAGCAGGGCGAAGAATGTAAAGACCAAGGCAAAGAAAGCCCAAAACTGAAATTGCGTGAACAGTAACGGACTGTTTGGATTAAATGAGAATACGCTGATGACGTATTCCCAGAGACGTAGTATGATGTTTGAACCTTCTTCCATGTCGGTATGTCGTGCAATCAGCGTCTGGATTGCCGGTTTACATATTTTTCAAAGTCCTCGGCAACGGCATTGTATATTAAGTCTCCGACCAACTGGTAGCCGGTGGATGTAAAGTGTACGCGGTCTCGTTGCATTAGTTTGTGGTGAACCCAATTCGCTGCTGACCCCTGTCCTCCCATTGTTTGGTAGAGATCAAACACTGCCCCATTGTATTCCTGTGCCAATTCCTTGAAGGCCTGTGCCACTCTTGCCGTATTGAGATTAGGCTTTCTAATACGTACAGACTGGTTGCAGTCGTTGTTTGTTATGAACAGCAATGCGGCAGAGGGCGTCACCTGTTTTATTTCATTAATTAGTTCGCGGTAGTTATCCTTAAATGTGTCTGGGTTGAAGTTGTCGTAGGTCGTGGCCGCATCGTTTATGCCAATGCCGAATACAATCAAATCGGGTGGCAGCAGTTTCAACTCTTCTTTGAGAGCCTTGCATCTGAGCCAAGAGGTAACGGCAGCGCCGTTCACGCCAGATTCTGTATATGTTATGCCGTTGCGGTCACTCTTGGGCATCAAACCGCGCAATACGAAAGCACAACTGTCGTCGACGTTGCAAAACGAAACGGTGCAGCATGTTACAGATGACGGCAGGTGAAACAGATACCCCGTAGCATGATCATTGATGGCCGGGAAAATAGTGTCGGCTTCCATGATGATTATAGGAAAGCAGTCGTCCCTGTCTGAATATCCGAGCACTCGCAGTTGATTGAAACTGTAGGTCTCGTCGGGCAGATAGAGCGTCAGCGTAGCACTATGGTCGTTTGTGATGGCCGCAATGCCACAGATGCCAAGTTCGGCATCTGGCGTGCCAGAGATGCATTTGCTGGCACGCCATTTCCCCGTATGTGATATGGAGTAGTTCTTTGGTGCGTTGGTCCCTACGGCCTCAAAAGGAAATACAAATCCTCGGTCAGCAGCCTTGACGCAGAAAGTGCCAGTGCTGTCGTGCATGTTGCTCACATTGTCGCGCAGTCGGCCAGAAAGATAACCTGCTTGCACATGACTTCCGCCGATGTGGAGTACGTTGATGCGGTTTGTGCCAGTGGCAAGATGTTTTGCAAGTTTCTTGTATAGAGCGTCAAAGGTGTCGTGACTGCCAGGAAAAATCAGATGTGCCATGTCTGTCTTGACGCAGAGGGTGTCTTGTGCAACAGCAACTCTGGCCATACTGAAGTGCTGTGCGGTGACTCTTGTACTTGCGGCAAGCACAATGGCAAGAAGTGTGGTAGTGTATAGATTATTGAGCATTTTGTGTGATGTGATGTCAGACGCTTGTTTAGGGAATCATGTTCGGTTGTTGTCAGAAGTTTTTGTCATACCCTGTTCTGAACTTATAGTATCTGTAATAGAGCAGGAATGTGTCATAGAGAATCTGGCTCATCTTTTTAGCCCCCAACGGAGTGAAGTGTATATAGTCCCCTCCTGCAAGCTGTGGTCTTGCGTTGACCCATTTCACCATGGAGTTATGGCCTCCCTGTGCTTTGTACATGTTCCAGAATGCAATACCCTCCTCGTTGGCGGCCTGACGCAGTGCATCTATTGTCTCTTCAACGTGAGGATATGATTGCATGGTGCCGTTGATGCGTGTAGACATGTCTGACGGGCCGATAAACAATATGCGGGCATCGGGGGCTACTTTTTTAAACAGGGCAATCTGCTGCTTTATCTGGTTTTTGTAGGCAGCAATGCTTTTTCTGCCAGTCAGGAACGGCACGGAGTTGCCTCCGTATTGCAGAATTATCAGCTTGACATTCTGCCGCTTGAAGAATGGTGCGAACGTGTTTCTGTCAATGGTGGTAAACACCAGACCCGAACACCCCCTCATTGGTATGTTGTCCATTGACACGCCGTCCTTGCCGTCAAGCATTACAGCGTAGATTTCCATGCTGCCACTTATCTTGAGCCTTACCATGTCGGTTTCTGACGGCAATGTAGTGCTGAATGTCCGCATAATATTCTCGTCGTTGAAGTCTGGTGTCAATTGTAGGCTTTTGCCTG
Organism: uncultured Prevotellaceae bacterium; assembly: GCA_900557555.1. Classification (GTDB taxonomy): domain Bacteria; phylum Bacteroidota; class Bacteroidia; order Bacteroidales; family Bacteroidaceae; genus UBA6382. The sequence continues at coordinate 33,060 of USTH01000010.1, forward strand.
CAAGGTTTGCGGTGATTGTACCGCTACCTTTCATAACCACAGATATCTTTTGAAACTGTTGGCAGTGTGGATAGTCCTTTTCTCCTCTGCTGCGGAATGAGAGCGTGGCGACGCCATCGACTCTCGACATTGCCGCCATGGGGCCGTAGCGGTGGTGATTGGCACGAAATTCTGCTGAACCGTATGCGCAGTAGCGAGTCAATTCCGGACTGACGGTTTGCGACAAGGTGTAGGTCTCTATAGGCTGTACGGCTGGTATCATTCCTACACCGCCTCCGCCGAACTTTGCTTGGAAGTGCTCGCGCAGGGTAGATGTCATGCGGTCGGTTTCTAACTGTGAGTCGCCATAGTGTACAATGCGCATTGGCTTATGGCGTGCATCTTCAAGTGACTTGAAGAGTGGGTCCAGATAAGTCAGGTCATTGCCTGGCATGTAAATGCGAGTAGGGGAGTTCTTGCAGAAGTCGTCAAATTCTTTCTTCTTTGCGTTGTGAAGTGCGTCAAGCTGGTTCTGCACCTCCTTGTCAACTGGCTGTGTATTACCTGATTCAGGTTGGGCTGCAGGGATTATTGTCTCTGCCAGCGAAGGAAACTCAAGTGTGATGCCGCCTATATTGATGCCGTCTTTCGGAAAAAACAGACAAATGGCGGCAAGACCAGCCAATGTCGAGAAGATAAACAATACTGTTTTCCAAGCTTTCATTTTTATATAGGCATAACGAAGTGCAAAATTACACTTAAATAATCAAAATAAAAGCTAAAACGAAGACATATTTGCGTGTTATTTTCTGGCAGAAAATCTTTTTGCCAAAATAAGTGTCACATAAGTTTATCCCAATAAGTCCTAACGCCCGAATTGGTTTAAAAACAACAAAAGACGCCTTATAAACAACAAAAGACTGCAAACAGTTCTAAAATATTACATTCAACGTCCTAATGACTGATTTAGGTTTATGTGTGGCTTGTCGTGACATCAGTCCTCGCTGACAAGAAAGTCGGTGGGGGCGGTATGTGCAATAGTTTCTCGGCTGACTTGAAACACACGAACTTCGGTGTTGTCCCACCTCGGGGTCTCATGCACAGATTTCTGTTCTATTGTGGCTTGCACGCAACGGTTAAAATAGCCGTGTCCTACGCCAAGCACACGTTTGCCGTCGTAGTGGTCCGACAGATATGTCAGAAAACGAAGCGCACGGCCGGCAAGTTGCTCTGCATTCTCAACAGACGGCGGAAATTCGGATGGTGGTAGCGTTATCTCACTGATGTGCTTTCCTGTATATTCTCCCCAATCGCGCTCTCTAAGCAGAGGGGTATAGTCAATGGGAAGATGCAGTTTCTGATTTATGATTTGTGCTGTGCGTCGGGTCCGTTCAAGGTCACTGCAGACAATAATGTCATAGTCGGAGGCTTCAAGAATATCTCGCAACGCCTGTGCTTGGGCAACGCCGATTTCACTCAGGTGACCTGATGATTGTCCCTGCAAAATGCGCTCCTTGTTTTCGATAGTCAGGCCGTGGCGTGTCAGAGTGAGTGTAAGCATCTTAGCATCAGGTTGGCAGACTAATCTATGATTTCAGCTTCAACAGCGGCTTCTTCCGTCTTCTCTTCTTCCTGTGTCGGAAGTTCTTTCATGGTGGGCTTGCGGAAGTAGAGGGCGTATACAATTTCTGACAGACCATACACCACACAGGCAATGCCCATTATCAACGATGGTATAGATGTAGGTTCCGTGGCTTCTTCTGCAGGGTATTCGGCAAACTGCGCATTATAGTTCAACGCAATGACGGTGATGCCGGCAATGCCTATGAGGGCTGACACGATATATGAGAAGAAACTCACTTCATACACCTTGCTTAATCGGTAGATGTTAAAAGCTTGAGCGGCTGCCGCCACAACAATAAATGCTCCTAAAATGTATATCAGGATATCTTTGAATGCAGAGGGAAAGGAAAGTAGGATTGTGCCGAACAGAACACTGCCCAATGCTATGATGGGAAGATAAGACAAATGTTTCTTGTCGGTCTGGTTGTCGTTACCCTCACCGTCGTCCTTTTTCGCAAGTTTCTTCCTGTTTATGAGGTATGCCGCAACAGACAGAATGCCGGGGATGAGAAACAGTAGTCCGATGCTCATTACCAGATATCTTGTGGCGTTTGTGGGAAAGGCTATTGTCAGGGCACCGACCAGCAGAATGCTGAGGGCGCGTATGGTGATGGAACGATATAGTTTCTTTGTCATGCGTATTATGTTTTACTTGCAAAGTTAGCGATAAATAGTGAGATACGGAAATATTAGGTAAAACCTTTGATAGATAGACAAAACGGAGAAGTTGAAAAATACTGCCGGAGGCGTTAAAAGCCAGTTGGGAGCCATGTCGTGACTTCGTTACGTTACCTTTCCGTAACCATGCGAAAATCCGGTTTTCCTGCTGTTCGCAGAATGGCGAAATTAACTATTTTATAGTGAGTTACCAACAACTCACGCGAAAATAATCCTCCCTTGACAAAGATTGCGCCGTTCCTCCCCGTTTTGCGTATCGACAGCGAACTCTTCACCAACTAAATTTGAACCAAAAAATTTTAGAACGATGAAGAGTACATTTTCAGTAATCTATTACCTCAAACGGCAGGTAGTGAAAAAGGACGGGACAGTTCCCGTCATGGGGCGTATCACGGTGGACGGAAGCCAGACGCAGTTCAGTTGCAAGTTGAGTGTCGATCCGAAGTTGTGGGACACCAAAGGAGGACGTGTCACGGGCAGAAGCACGGCGGCACTCGAAACGAACCGTATGCTTGACAAGATGCGGGTACGCATCAACAGGCACTATCAGGAAATCATGGAGCGTGACAATTATGTCACCGCTGAAAAGGTAAAGAACGCCTTTCTCGGACTGGAACATCGTTACCACACGCTGATGCAAGTGTTCCGCCAGCACAACGAAGACTACGCGAAACAGGTGGAGGCAGGCATGAAAGCCAAAGGCACGCTTGCCAAATATCGCACCGTTTACAAGCACCTGCAAGAGTTCCTCACCATCCGCTACAATGTGAAGGACATCGCTCTGAAAGAGCTTACTCCCGCTTTCATCTCCGACTTCGAGATGTTCCTGCGCACGGACAAGCACTGCTGCACCAACACTGTCTGGCTGTATATCTGTCCGCTTCGGACAATGGTATTTATCGCCATCAACAATGAGTGGCTGACACGCGACCCGTTCCGCGAGTACGAAATCAAGAAGGAGGAAGCGGTACGCAGTTTCCTAACCAAAGAGGAAATCCGCCTGCTGATGGACGGAAAACTGAAAAACGCCAAACAGGAACTGTATCGTGACCTCTACCTGTTCTGTGCGTTCACAGGCTTGTCATTCGCGGATATGCGCAACCTCACGGAAGAGAATATCCGCACCTACTTCGACGAACACGAGTGGATAAACATCAACCGCCAGAAAACGGGCGTGGTGTCAAACATCCGCCTGCTTGACATCGCCAAGCGAATCATCGACAAGTATCGCGGGCTGTGTGAAGACGGCAGGATATTCCCCGTACCGCATTATAACACATGCCTTGGCGGTATCCGTGCCGTGGCTAAAAGATGTGGCATAACCAAGCATATCACTTGGCACCAAAGCCGCCACACGGCAGCCACGACAGTTTTCCTTTCCAACGGCGTACCCATCGAAACGGTCAGCTCCATGCTCGGACACAAGAGCATAAAGACGACGCAGATTTACGCGAAGATAACCAAAGAAAAGCTCAATCAGGACATGGAGAACCTTGCGGCAAGGTTGAACGGCATCGAGGAATTTGCAGGTTGTACCATCTAAAAAAGAGAAGCCATGAAGCGAGACATAATCATCATAGAAGACAAGGCGGTCAGCGTAACCGGTAATGACGTGTGGATGACCGCCACCGAAATAGCCGGACTGTTCCATACGACCGTCCCGGCAGTGAACGCCGCCATCAAAGCCGTCCGCAAGTCGGACGTGCTGAACGACTACGAGGTGTGCCGCTACATGCAGCTTGAAAACAGGCTGTACGCGGATGTGTACGCACTTGAAATCATCATCCCGGTCGCTTTCCGACTGAACACCTACAACACCCACCTGTTCCGCACATGGCTGGTGAGAAAGGTACTCGCCAAAGAGAAACAGCAGGCATACGTTATGTTTATACCGAGCGGAAATGTTGGCTATTGTTGAAGATAAAGCCCCATTCTAAAAGTAAAAGCTACCTTAGAGGTAGCTTTTTTTGCGGCAGGGCGGGATTCGAACCCTTGGAGCCTTCATCGCAATATATGGTTACACTTGCTATCCTCATATGAACTTTCCTGTTTCGGCCTGCCGCTACAGCCCCTACCGCCTTCATTATAGTTTTTGTCATACTTAAAGCCCCCCTTTCCCAACGTATTAAAGAATGAAACTGCTCCCAGAACGAGCTGGAAGTACGATGGCATTGGAAACCCAAGCGCACATGAGATTGAGCAAGTGATTACGACTAAGCGTAAACAGATTGCAAAAGTAATCTTTTTATTTCTAACTACAAAATCAACATCATAACGGCTTGCGGTAGTTCGCTTCCAGCACCTCGCGCAGCACCGTTTCCGGGTAAAGCACCTTCCCTCCCAAAAGGATAAAGGGCAACACGCGGTTGTTGCGGTATTCTTGCAAGGTGCGTCGGCTCACACGGAGCAGTTCCGACACCTCGCCGTCCGTCAGGTAACGCTCCCCGTCCAACGGAGGACGGTAACTTTCCAGAAATGCGGACAGCCATTTCGAGCCTTTGCGCATATTCTGCATAACAGAGGCTATCGGCTCGTCTTCCATTGTAAAAACATCGTTGTTCTCGTTCATCATAACTTCGGATTCAGTGGGTGAATAAATCAAATCATCTGCCGTGCGGATAGAGCGTGCCGACAAGCGGTATCAGCCGCTTCACCTCCTCCGGCTTGTAATAGAACCTGCGGTTTATCTGCGAGTAGCCGATAAGCCGCCTGTCGCGCAGCGTCTGCAACGTGCGCGGGCTTATTCTCAACTGCCCGCAGACCTCCTCGCCCGTGAGCCATCTTTCCATGCGCCCTGTGTCGCTTTTGCGCCTCAGGGCGGCGACCTTCTCCGAAAGTGCGCCGAACGCCGCCATCATCATCTCGAAGGTCTTTTTCTCGATAGATACTATTTCCATATTCATGCAATTATCGGTTTGCCCGCAAAGGTAACGGTACGGTTCCGAACACGTGCCGTTTTCCGCTGAAAGGCTGCCTGTTGCGCCGTTTGACCGGGTTACGGAGCCATCTTCCGGAAAAATCTTACGTGAGTCACGTAGTGAGTTGTTAAAGCCCCCTTCGTTTATTGCCGAATTTTGCCGCAGAAACATAGAGCAAGCCGAGTGCAGAGCGTCAAGCTTGCTTGAACGGTATGCCGAGGCGCAGCCTATGTTCATGAAAATAAACAAAAAGAAAGGACTGAATATGAAAGTGATAACAATGGAAAGTTCCGTATTTCGGTCATTGACGGAACAGATAGCGGAGATTGCGGCACACGTCCGTGCCGTCTCCGGCGACAAGAGAGCGGCATCGCCCGACAGGTTGCTTACCACACGCGAGGCGGCGCACCTGCTTAACGTGAGTACCCGCACCCTCCAGCGTA
>USTH01000011.1 GCA_900557555.1 uncultured Prevotellaceae bacterium
CAAAAATATGTGGAAAATCGGGAACTGCCAAAAAGCACTCAGAAAGTGTTAAAAATCAAAGAGTATTGAAAATCAAGGCTTTATGTTTAGTTAGTCATAGTAAGTTATGGTTAGTTATAAGGCTCTAAATACAAAAGGCAAAAATTATACTAACGGCGAGTCTGTTACTGTTATTGGTGACCTAAATAAAAATACAATCACTGCAACTGCACCCGAAGGAAAATTCTCTATCGTAGATGTCGACAAAGACCTGATGATGGTAGTTGTTACCAAGTTCCCTCTTCCTACTCAACCAGCCACCGCCACCTATGCTAAGCCCCAAGTCTATCCTCTGCAACAAGACGAGGTCGGTGATGCACACATCAATGTTTCTGACAGTGTCTATACTTTATATAACAATGTCTTGGCGGCAAGTTTTGTAAAGATAAACAACAAGCTCTATTTTGCTGGCAGCGAGGCTATGAATCTGAATGCTGGCTCAGAACCGTTCTCTGTCAGCTTCGGCAAGGGAGAGCAGATCTTTGCAAGCCAAATGACTCTTAACAAGCTTGAGGTTCTTCAACTAAAAGCCAATCCTTCGGCTGTAGGAGGTGCAGAGCACTACGATGGTGTGGCACTTGTGGCAGATTATCACTACACATATAATGGCGCAAGTGTAAACATTGAGTGGAGTGCTGTTTTGCGTGATGGCTCACACTATCTACGCTCCGAAATGCAGCTAACCGCTGATGGTGATGTTGACATGTACAACGTCATCCCTATGGCATATAATGTTGATACCCGCAAAGCTGGAAGCACACCTGCTGTTGTTGGCAACACACGTGGGGCAGTGATAATGAGCAACAAAATATTTGCAGGTTTGGAAAATCCAGTGGCTTACAACACGGTTGGAGATGCTACTGGTAATGAGGATAAGTACGACCTTACATCCACTTTGCCACAAAAGTCCTTGACCTCCGCCAGTTGGTCACAGACAGCACAAAAGGATGTCCCCAGTCGAGTTGTCGAGGTGTCTAAATATGGCTATCCTAATATCTACGATTACAAGGTGGCAGGAGTCAGCCTAAAGGCTAATCAGAAAGTAGAAACAACCATAACATATACGAGTGGTTCGCATCGCCTTAATTTTGTTGGAGTCGATTTGGTTGATGACAACGGCTCGGTTGTAGCGAGCGATTACCACAGTGGCTATTCGGGCACAGCAGCGTCCAACAATGTCTATTCTTTCGTTGTGCCATACGATGGCACCTATACTCTTCGTTCTATGGTGGAGAATGGAACCGAGAGCATTGATGCTTCAAGCAAAATCAATATGAAGATTTATTCTCCCAAACCAGGTGTGACTATCAACACAGACATTGTTGCCATTCAAGGAAGGTGGAGTCGCAACACAACTTTAGCTGACAAGGAGACTTGGAAAATCAGTGCCGTTGTTGGTCTTGTTGCACAAGATGGACAACAAGCGAATTCAACAATCAGCAAAACCCAGAAACGCCGTTCTTTCCTTGCTTACAGTGAGCGCGAACGGGCAGTGCCTTGGAGGTGCATGCCTGCATATATCAGCTGGTATGAGCTCAACATCAACCGCAACAACTCTGCTGATCCTACCAAAAACATGAATGCGGAACAAGTGAACAACGTCTTGCGACAGTGGAGAACCAAATTCTACGACAGATTTGGCGTTGCTCCACGTTGTTTCGTCATTGATGATGGATGGGACAATTACGGAACTTGGACCTTCCACAATGGCTTCCCACACGAAATGCGCGACATGGCAACATTGGCAAAAGGCATGAATGCAGGCGTGGGAGCATGGCTTGGTCCTGTTGGTGGTTATGGCGTGAGCGGTGACTATCGGCGCAACTATTGGAAGAACAAAGGACAACAAATGGTTCTGTCTAATCCAGAGTACTACAAAGTGTTCCTTGATGCAGCAAAGAATCTTACGCAAAAACAGGGTGACTTCACATTCTTTAAGTTTGATGGCATCTCGGCACAATTCAGTGCTGTAGGACCAGATGATGGCGATTCGGGCAACGAAAATGCTGAGGGCATCATACGTCTTGAACGCTATGTACGCGAAAACCTTAAATCCGACATCTTCTTCAATACCACTGTTGGCACTTGGGCATCACCATTCTGGTATCATTACACTGACGCTACTTGGCGTCAGGAAAACGACTATGGTGTTTTGGGCGACAACAAGTCTGATCGTGAATGCTGGATAACCTATCGCGACAAATTGGTGCACCAAAACTATGTGGTCAATTCACCGATATGCCCAATCAACACACTGATGACCCACGGCTTTATTCTAAGTCAATATGGCAGTGTCAGCACAGATATGTCATATGATGCTTGTCTCCGTGAGATGCGTTGTGCCTTTGCATGTGGCAGTGGCATGGTGGAGCTTTACAACGACTACTATCTTATGGATACCATTAATGGTGGTCAGTTGTGGGCAGACCTGGCTGACTGTATCAATTGGCAAAAACGTAATGCTGATGTTCTGATGGATGCTCACTGGGTTGGTGGTGATCCATGGAACGGCTCCAAAGCTTCTATCTACGGCTGGGCGGCATGGAATGGAACAAAGTCGGTGCTCACTTTGCGTAATGGAGCAAACAATGCACAGACCATTACTTTGACTCTGCGCGAAGCGCTTGAAATACCTGCAAATGTTTCGGGTAGCATCATCCTCCACAAAGCGTTTGCCGACCAAGCAACTCTTAGTGGGTTGACTGAGGCCCAAGCCATAGACATTGACCAAGCGCTTACGTTGTCTTTGCCAGGTAGCACAGTGTTTGTGTTTGACGGAATAGATGCGCAAGCTACACAAGTGCCTGTAACTTCCATAGAGTTCTCTAAAGTGCCCGAAAATGTCAGTGTTGGAAAAAATGTGGCGTTGGTTGCCCAAATAACACCAGCTGATGCTACAAATCAAAATTTATCGTGGCACAGTTCCAACGAAGCTATTGCCACCGTCAAGGGAGGTTTCATAAAACCACTGAAAGCAGGTGTCGTTACAATTACGGCAAGGACCCTCGATGGTTCGGGGAAGGAAAAGATAATTACTATCACCATCGCTCCGAAAATCATAGAACCTTATGCCACAAACTTTGACAAAGAATCTCCTGCCAAAGTTAGCAACCGCAAATTGAACAAGGTGACTCTTAGAGTTAAAGGTGTAGACCAGACCATAACATTGACTTCTGACAAACCCTATCAAATGCTTTCAGAAGGTTTCACAGTTGATACCGGCTCTGAGCTATTGCCTGTACTCGATTGGACTGGCACTTGGATGCATAGCTATGTTTATTGTGATTACAATCAAAACCAGCAGTATGATGTTACAAACTCTTCTGACGAAGAGTTAGTATCGTTTACATATTATAATGGCGCCAATTCAAAGGGGGAGACCAAAGCAAACAGTTGCGGTGTCACCGGACTGCCTTCGTTTATGGCTCCTTTGCAGGTTGGTAACTATATGTTACGCATAAAGATTGATTGGAACAACATTGACCCTGCGGGCAATATCAGTGCCAATAACAATATTCTTAATAATGGTGGTTGCATAATAGACATACCGCTTGTTGTGGAACGCCCTAATGGGATTCTATCAACCGAAGCGAATAAACCTTCGGCAAACCAACAGTATTATGACTTGCAAGGTCGCCCAGTTATGTACCTGCAAAAAGGTCAGGTGTATCTTCAAGGCAGGAAAAAGCTGGTGGTAAAATAGTAATGTGGCTCTCCATGTTATGACTGGTCAGCGGAAATTTAGCAGTGATAAGCATAAACCCAAATCGGTCATTAGGTCGTAAAGCTCGTTGCTTTACCATCTAACGACCGATTTGGTGTTTTATAAGTGTAGATGCCTCTAATGGCCTGTCACTATTGGCAGGGCTTGTAGACCGATAGCTTGGTGCGTATCTCTTTGGCACGTTCTGCCGATAGTGGTTCTGTGTCTTTGAGAGGATAGTCCAGCCCGAGTTGCTCGTATTTGTAAATGCCAAGAGTGTGGTAGGGCAGTATCTCCATGCGCTCCACACAATTGAATTTTGCTATGTAAGCACCGAGTTTGTCGAGCCACTCGTCATCATCGGTAAGTCCTGGTACAACCACATGGCGTATCCATGTGGTTATGCCCCGCTCTTCAAGAATGTTGAGAAAATCGAGGGGGGATTTTTGTGGCACTCCTGTAAGTTTGGGATAAAGCTGTGGGTCCATCGTTTTGATGTCGAGCAAAACAAGGTCTGTGTGGTCGAGCACACGCATAGCTTCTCCTGAAGTGTAGGCTCCGCTGGTGTCGAGAGCTGTGTGGAGGCCTTCAGCTTTGCAAAGGTTGAAGAACTCTGCCACAAAAGGGGCTTGTAACAGAGGTTCGCCTCCAGAGACTGTCACGCCACCGTTTTTTATGTATGAACGGTAACGCAACACTTCGTCCGTGAGTTCTCGTGGGGTCAACTCATACTGGCATTTTGCACGTGGGTTCCATGTGTCTGGATTGTGGCAGAAGAGACATCGCAACGGACATCCCTGCATGAATACCACAAATCTGACTCCGGGTCCGTCAACTGTTCCAAATGACTCAAATGAGTGAATGTGTCCTACCATGGTGCAGAGTAGTGGCGGTGTTTCTACATGCCTTGGTTGATGGTGCGCGACAAGACATCAAGTTGTTGCTCGCGTGTCAGTTTTACGAAATTGACAGCATAGCCGCTCACCCTGATAGTCAGTTGTGGATATTTCTCTGGGTGTTCCATGGCGTCAAGCAGCAGCTGGCGGTCAAAAACATTGACGTTGATATGCTGTCCGCCTGTCGGGGTGAAGTAGCCGTCAAGCAGGTGAACCAGATTTTGTGCCTGTGTTTCTTTGTTTTTACCTAAGGCAGACGGTGCAATGGCAAATGTATATGAAATGCCGTCACGTGAGTGCTGGAACGGAAGTTTTGCAACCGATGACAAGGCAGCTACGGCTCCCTTTATGTCGCGTGAGTTCATAGGGTTTGCACCTGGAGCAAATGGAACACCTTTGGCTCTGCCGTCAGGTGTGGCACCAGTGTTACGTCCGTACACTACGTTAGACGTGATGGTTAGCAAGCTCTGTGTGGGTACAGCATCGCGATAGGTGCGGTGCTGGCGCAGGTACTCCATGAATTTCTCAGTCAGATCAACGGCAATGACATCGGTTTCGTCACAGTTGTTGCCAAATGGTGTATATTCGCCTTCTTCAATCTTATAGTCAACGGCAAGCCCTGTTTCGTTGCGCACAATACGTATGCGGCAGTGCTTCATGGCTGCTATGGAGTCGGTCACAATAGACAGGCCAGCGATGCCGGTGGCGCGTGTACGCTCAACGTCACCGTCGTGCAGTGCCATTTCAAACGCCTCATAATCGTATTTGTCGTGCATGTAGTGGATTATCTTCAGGGCGTTGACGTAGGTCTTGGCAAGCCAACGCATCATTTGCTCGAATTTGGGCATAAACTCCTCATAGACGAGGTAGTCACCAGTTACAGGTGCGAAGCGTGGGGCAATCTGCTCGCCCGTCATTTCATCGCGTCCGCCGTTGATGGCGTAGAGCATGCACTTGGCGAGGTTGGCACGGGCACCGAAGAACTGCATCTGCTTGCCGATTTTCATTGGCGAAACACAGCATGCTATGCCGTAGTCATCACCCAAGTCTGCACGCATGAGGTCGTCGTTCTCATATTGTATGGCACTGGTGTCGATGCTTACTTTAGCGCAGAATTTCTTCCATGGCTCAGGCAGTCGCTCACTCCACAGCACGGTGAGGTTAGGTTCTGGTGATGGCCCCATGTTGTAGAGTGTGTGCAGAAAGCGGTAGTCGGTCTTGGTGACCATAGAACGTCCGTCTATGCCCATGCCACCAAGCGATGCTGTGGCCCATATCGGGTCCCCAGAGAAGAGGTCGTTGTATTCTGGGGTGCGGAGGAAGCGTACGATGCGCAGCTTCATAATCATCTGGTCAATGAGTTCCTGAGCTTCCTGCTCGGTCAGGATGCCACGCTTCATATCTCGCTGTATGTAGATGTCAAGGAAGGCGCACACACGACCCAGTGACATGGCGGCACCGTCTTGGTCCTTCACGGCTCCAAGATACCCGAAGTAGGTCCATTGCACGGCTTCGCGCGCATTCTCGGCTGGACGTGTCACGTCAAAACCGTAGGCCGCACACATGGTCTCAAATTGCTTGAGTGCCTTGATCTGCTCTGAAACTTCCTCGCGGTGGCGCACGATTTCCTCGGTAAACTCCTGTATGTCAATGCGCTTGAAATAGCGCTTTTTCTCTTCTATGAGGTTTGCCGTGCCGTAAAGGGCAATGCGTCGGTAGTCGCCTATAATGCGTCCGCGTCCGTAGGCATCGGGCAGTCCGGTGATGATGTGTGCGTGGCGTGCCGCCTTGATGTCATCGTTGTAGGCCGAGAACACACCTTCATTGTGTGTCTTGCGGTATTTTGTAAAGATGGTCTTGGTGGCAGGGTCAAGCTCGTAGCCGTATGACTGGAGCGCTTTCTCTACCATGCGTATGCCTCCTTTAGGGAAAATGCCGCGCTTGAGGGGTGCATCGGTCTGCAGACCTACAATCACTTCGTTGTCGCGGTCGATGTAGCCCGCACCATAGGTGTCTATGCTTTGTGGCAAACGGGTCTCAGCGTCATATACTCCTTTCTCGCGCTCTACTTCAAACATTTCGGAGAGCTTGTTCCAGAGACTCTTGGTACGCTTGGTTGCTTCGGTCAAAAAGTCCTCGTTGCCGTCATAAGGTTCGTAGTTTGATTGAATAAAGTCACGCACATCGATTTCGTGCTTCCAGTTGGAGCCTTTGAAATCGTTTTGCAAATTTTTTAAAATCATGAAAAATGTATATAAGATTAATAGTAGGTTTCTTCAATTCTCTATAACAGAACCGTGCCGTTCTGTCCAAACATATATTATTCTGCAAAATTACAACAAAAAATCAGTCTATGCAAAGAAATGTCCTGCCAACTGTGTTGCGAGCCGATGTGGTCATGTTGTGTCTTGCATGTCAGAAAGAGGCAGCTTGTGATTATGGCCTACGCTGTTGCTTCCTTTTCGCTCTCCTGAAAACAAAAAACAATAAGTTCTAACAACCGAATTGGGATGAACGGAGGGGCAGTCGTAGAGAAACTGTTGGAATAAGACATAAGCGTTTCGTCCAACGAGTTAGACTCATTCAGTTAGCTTAGTGTACTCGTGTCAGCTAAGTTAGCGGACAGTTGTCTGCTAACTTAGTGGACACTGGTACGCTAATTAGCGGAATGACGTTCGGTCTGGTCACGGCAGCCCTAAATCATCTCTGTTTGTTGTTGTGTGTGCATGTTGTCAAGTGGGTGAATAAAGAGGCTGTGTCAAAACGGGTGTCTATTTGGCACAACCTGTTTTGACACAGCCTCTTTCTGGTGTATAGAATAGCTTGTTAGGCTTCTGTCAGAATCTTTTGGCCGCCCAAGGGCTGTTGTATGGTTTGATGGTGATAACACCGCTCTCTCTGTCACCGCTTGTGGCTTGACTGATGGCCATGGATATAGCTAAGGCAACTTCATCGGTAGTGCTGCCCTTTGGTGTGGCGGGTTTAGAAGGTGCGGAACTTGTGGCGGCTGCTGGTGCAACTGTGCCAGCAGCTTCTGCGGCTTTGGCTTTTGCAAGGTCTGCTTCAAAGCGCTCCTTGGCTATGCCGCTCTTGTAGTCGCGGTATTGTGTGGGGTGCATGGCAAGTTCGAAGAGTTCTTCGTCATCTTGACCACGTTCCCATCCGTTCTTTTCCATCTCGTCGATGTAGGTCTGAAGGTCGTCAGGATAGTTGTCCTGTGGGTTGGCATCGGTGAATTCAAGGCCTTTCTGTTTAGCCAGCTCAACGATTTCGGGAGCAACCTCGCCGGGGAGCTTGCCGCTTTTCCCGAGTATCATGCCCCAGATGGACTGATCCATCATTGAGTAACGTGGTTTGCCCATTGATTCGGCAAGGAGGTTCATCAATGCAATATTCTTCACATACTGGCTGAACGGAGTAACGAGTGGTGGGTAGCCTACGCGTGGCCATACGTAAGCCACTTCGTTGAAGAGCTTTACGAGAAGCTGGTCTTCGGTGTAGGGTTCAAGACCTGCTTTGCTTCGGTTGGAATTGATTGCACTCTCAACGCCTTTGAGGTCTGACATCATGCTGCCCATCATGCCGCCGGGCAGTCCGCAACCGAGCAGCAGTGACGACATGAGCTTGTTGCTCGGACTCATAAAGTAGCCGAGGAAGTCATCAATGAATTCTTGTGTGAGCTTGCGCACTTCCATGTAGGCATCCATGTTGATTTCAGCCACGTCAAAGCCTGCGTGTTTAAGCATTGACTGCACAGAAATTACATCGGGATGTACCTTGCCCCATGCAAGAGGCTCCACTGCAGTGTCAATGACATCTGCACCGGCCTTGCACACCTCGAGGATTGAGGCCATTGAGAGGCCAGGGCCGCTGTGGCCGTGATACTGTATGATGATTTCCGGATATTTGTTCTTGATCATTGCGGTGAGCTTGCCCAACATTGCCGGCTGTCCGATGCCCGCCATGTCCTTGAGGCAGATTTCTGGTGCTCCAGCTTTGATGAGCAGTTCTGCAATGTTAAAATAATATTCTGCAGTGTGGATAGGAGAGGTGGTGATGCAGAGGGTGGCCTGTGGTGTCATTCCACCATCTTTAGCATACTGTATTGAGGGGATTATGTTCCTTACATCGTTGAGACCGCAGAAGATGCGTGGAATGTCTACACCCTGAGCATGCTTTACCTTATACATCAGTTTGCGCACATCTGCCGGCACGGGGAACATGCGCAGTGCGTTGAGACCGCGGTCGAGCATGTGGGTCTTGATACCTACCTTATTAAATGGGGCGGTGAATGCACGGACAGCTTTGTTTGGATTTTCACCGTAAAGCAGGTTGACTTGCTCAAAGGCACCGCCGTTGGTTTCTACTCTTGCAAAGCACCCCATGTCGATTATTGCAGGCGCCACGCGTTCAAGTTGGTCCTTGCGAGGCTGAAATTTGCCGGAGGACTGGAACATGTCTCTGTATACGAGACTGAATTGAACTTTCTTTTTCTGCATACTGTTAATTTTCAATCTTTTTGAACTGCAAAGTTACTCACTTTCGCTTAGAAAACGACACTTTTGTGAGTGAAATGTGCAATTGGCGCCTTGTGCGGTTTGTGTATATCGGCATAGTGTTATCTGTTTGTTGCAAAACAGGGTGTATGACACTTGTAAGGGCTCGTTGCATTTGTTGTAGGGAGAGGTTTGCAGGTGTATTAAGGAAGCGTAAGTGGTGTTCTGGTAGGCTTGGAGTTGAAGCTTGCATCTTCTTTTGATGTGGCAGAAAACGGTTTTGGTGTGTGTTTGTTTAGAGAGTTCTTTTTGTAAGCTGAACTGTGGCTACGGTTTTCTTTTTTTAAAATTATTTTTGGGCTGTGTATTTTTAAAGTTTTCCAAAATAAAAACTTAAACAGCTGAAAATTAGCATAATGAGAAAATTGAACGGCGGAAAAGTTTTCCAAAACGGAAAATGCCGGAAAAGTTTTGTTGAAAAAATAATTAAAAATGTTTGTTCGTTTCGAAGTGATTGCGTACCTTTGTCGTGTTGTAAAATGACGTTAATGATAGATATGATTTAACAATTAACAAATAAGAAACAATGATACAGACAGTTATTAAAAGAGACGGCCGTATAGTGGGCTACAATGAAGAAAAAATCAAGGCCGCCATACGCAAGGCAATGCTCCAGAGTGAGCGGGGGGAAGATGAAGGGTTGATTCAGAGAATTACCGACCGCATAGGAATGGCGGGCCACGAGCAAATGGAGGTGGAGGCCATTCAGGATTTGGTTGAAATGGAATTGATGAAGAGTACCCGCAAGGAGGTTGCGAAACTGTACATTGCTTATCGTAACAAGAGAAGAATTGCGCGACAGGCAAAAATGCACGACAACTTCTTTGACATTATCAACGCCAAGAATAATGACGTTACCCGTGAGAATGCCAACATGAATGCCGATTCCCCTGCAGGAATGATGATGAAGTTCTCAAGTGAGTCTACCAAGCCTTTTGTTGATGACTATCTTTTGTCAGAGGGGTCGTATGAGGCGGTTAAGAACAACCTGCTCCATGTTCACGACAAGGACTATTACCCAACCAAGAGTCTTACGTGCGTGCAACATCCTCTTGACAAAATTTTGAAATACGGTTTTTCAGCAGGCCATGGTGAGAGTCGGCCGGCAAAGCGTATTGAGACTGCCAGTGTGATTGCATGCATTTCGCTCGAGACTGCCCAGAACGAGATGCACGGAGGTCAGGCCATTCCTGCTTTCGACTTCTATCTGGCTCCTTTCGTTAGGAGTTCGTTCATAGAGGAGGTTAAGCATATTGAATCTTTTGAGGGTGAGGACTACAGTGACCTGTATGATGCGAAGTTTCCTGACTATGTTACCTGCGAACTTACGGGCATGACTGGCAGGGAGCGTGTGCTACATCATGCTATTAACCGCACTGTAAGCCGCGTGCATCAAGCCATGGAGGCTTTCATTCACAACATGAACACTATCCACTCAAGAGGAGGAAATCAGGTTGTGTTCAGCTCCATCAATTACGGCACCGATACTTCGGCAGAAGGGCGCTGCATTATTCGTGAGATATTGAAGTCCACCTACGAGGGAGTTGGCAATGGTTCTACAGCGATTTTCCCTATACAGATATGGAAGAAGAAGCGCGGTGTGAGCTATCTGCCCGAAGACCCCAACTATGACCTTTACAAATATGCATGTCAGGTTACGGCGCGTCGTTTCTTCCCTAACTTCCTGAATCTTGATGCCACTTTCAATTACCATGAGAAGTGGAGAGCTGACGACCCTGAGCGCTATAAGTATGAGATAGCCACTATGGGGTGCCGCACGCGAGTATTTGAAAACAGATATGGAGAGAAAACTTCAATAGGGCGCGGAAACCTTTCGTTCTCGACCATGAATATTGTGGCACTTGCAATCCAGTGCATGAACATTGAGAAAAAGGAAGACCGTATCAATGCCTTCTTCGCAAAGCTCGATGATTTGCTTGAGGTAACGGCCGCACAGTTGAATGAACGCTACGAGTTCCAGCGCACGGCTCTGGCCAAACAGTTCCCGCTTGTGATGTCGCGCTTGTGGAACGGTGCAGAGAACCTCAACCCTAATGACACCATAGAGTCTGTAATCAATCAGGGCACGCTTGGCATAGGGTTCATAGGTCTGGCAGAGTGTCTGATAGCATTGGTGGGCAAACATCACGGCGAGAGCGAAGAGGCACAGCAGCTGGGTCTTAAGATTGTTTCCTACATGCGTGACCGCGCAAACCAGTTCAGTGAGAAATACCAGCACAACTACAGCATTCTGGCAACTCCGGCCGAGGGACTTTCTGGTAAGTTTACCAAAGTAGACCGCAAGAAATTTGGCATCATACCGGGAGTGACTGACAAGGAATATTATACCAACTCCAACCATGTTCCCGTTTACTACCACTGCAGTCCGCGCCATAAGGCAGAAGTTGAGGCTCCGTATCATGAACTGACGAGGGGAGGCCATATCTTCTATGTTGAAATTGATGGCGATGCAACTCACAATCCGCAAGCCATTATGGACATCGTAGACCTGATGGACAAGTATAACATAGGATATGGTTCGGTGAACCACAACCGCAACCGTTGCATGGACTGCGGATATGAAGACGCCACCGAGGGCCTGACTGTTTGTCCTAAGTGCGGAAGCACGCATATTGACACTTTGCAGCGCATCACGGGTTATCTTGTGGGCACCACCGACAGGTGGAACTCTGGAAAACTGGCGGAACTTCGTGACCGCGTGGTTCACAGATAAGTCTGACAAACATTCTTCTGATATATGCGTGTACTTGATATCGTAGAGGGCACCACCGTTGACGGACCCGGACTGAGAACATCAATATATGTTGCGGGATGCAGACACCAGTGTGATGGCTGCCACAATCCGCAATCGTGGGACTTCAATGCCGGAAAGGAAATGAGCATTGACGAAGTGCTTGAGGTTGTCAGAAAGAATGACTTTAATGTCACTCTCTCTGGAGGAGACCCGTTCTATATGGCGGATGACGTGGCCGAACTTTGCAGGCGAATAAAAGACGAACTGCACAAGAACATCTGGTGCTACACGGGTTTCGTGTGGGAGTCAGTCGTCGGCAACCCCGAATACATGCCGTTGCTTAACACCATTGATGTGCTTGTTGACGGCCCCTTTGTGCTTGCACGCCGTGACATTTCACTGTGCTTTCGCGGCAGTGGAAACCAACGCATAATTGATGTAAAGAAAAGCCTTGAACAAAACAAGGTCGTGATATTAAAATTCTGAGTAAGCAGTGCGGATAGTGCCTCACATGTGGGGGACTATCCGCACTGCTTATTTATTTTCCCTTTTTTAATGGAATAACAAAATGAGAAGAAAACTTTTTTTAGTCCTTTTGCTTGCATTAGGACTCACTTCGAAGGCAGTCGTGCATACAGACAGTGTAGAAAGCCGTATTTTGGGTACATGGGTTAAGTTTAACGTCTATTGTCCCAACGGTTATGACAGCACTGGCGACAAACACTATCCAGTGCTTTATCTGCTGCACGGACTAAGCGATACTTACGTTTCGTGGAATAACAATGCTGGACTGGGTGATGTGGCAGATGAGTTGTTGGCCGAGGGCAAGATTCGTGAAATGATTATTGTCATGCCAAATGCGGGAGGCCCTGACACCCGCAACATCTGGAACGGCTACTTCAACATGCCAGGGTGGAGCTATGAGGACTTCTTTTTCAAGGAGTTTATGCCAGCGGTTGAAAAACGCTACCACATCAAGTCGGCCAAAGGCTGCAGAGCCATTAGCGGTCTGTCAATGGGCGGTGGTGGCAGCACGGTATATTGCCAGAAACACCCGGAAGCATTCTCATCGTGCTACGCTATGAGTGCCTGGCTCGATGATAGCCGAAGCATTCAGGAGGCAACGGTCAACAAGTTGCACCATGTGGTCAATGCCGTGAGAGAGAACTCTGCCGTAAAGTTCGTGGAGAATGCCGATGAAGCCGTTTTAGAGAAATTGAGAGGTATAAAATGGTATTTTGATGTGGGTGACGATGACTTCCTGCTTGACCAAACAGAGCGTCTTCACCTGCTGATGCGCTCCAAACGGGTCAAGGCGCGGCTGCGTGTCAGGGAGGGAACGCATAATTGGCTTTTCTGGAAAGCGGCTCTTTACGAAAGTCTGCCTTTCGCTTCGCGCAACTTCGAATAAGGCAAAAAATATGCGGTCTTGTTCTATTGACAAGACCGCTTTTTTGTGACGTCCGTGTATAATACTAATGTACTTTTTGGGGTAATAATAAACGAAAGGCCTCTTGTTTAATACAAATACATGGTGAAAATATTTCCTCAATACAAAAAAATACATAATTTTGCTACCGTTAAAAGAAAAACGGTGGCGGCTCTTGACATGAAAACGCATAAGCTTGCAGCCGCCTTATGGGTTAAATTAGTTGAATTTGAATTACGAATAACAAACTTATAAAGTAACATTACTGATGAACAAGAATACATGCAATAAGCATTATGATGTAATTGTCATTGGCGGTGGAGCGACAGGTGCAGGTACGGTGCGTGATTGTGCCATGCGTGGACTTAGTACGCTGCTCGTAGAACGCTATGACTTTACTACTGGCGCTACGGGGCGTAACCATGGTCTGCTCCATAGCGGAGCACGTTATGCTGTTACAGATTCAGAATCGGCAAGAGAGTGTATCGAAGAGAACATGATATTGCGCAAGATTGCAAGCCACTGTGTAGAAGAACACGATGGCTTGTTTATTACTTTGCCCGAAGATGACCTGTCCTATCAAGCCAAATTTGTCGAAGCATGTCAGAATGCTGGCATTCGCGCTGATATCATAGACCCTGACGAAGCAAAACGTATGGAGCCGGCAGTAAATCCACAGCTTATTGGAGCAGTGAGAGTGCCTGACGGTTCTGTTGACCCCTTCAGACTGACTATATCAAATGTTCTTGATGCCCGTCGTCATGGTGCAGACATATTGACCTATCATGAAGTGACAGGCTTGATTCTTGACAACGGCAAGGTGCTTGGCGTGTACCTTCTTGACCATCTCACGGGTGAAAGGTCTGAAGCCCGTGCAGACATCACGGTAAATGCTGCGGGCATTTGGGGAGCGCTGGTTGCCAAGATGGCAGGCGCTACGGTAAATATGTTTCCTGCAAAAGGCTCGCTGCTTATCTTTGGGCATCGGGTCAACAACATGGTAATCAATCGGTGTCGCAAACCTGCCAATGCTGATATCCTTGTGCCTGGTGATACGGTGTGTGTCATTGGAACCACGTCAGACCGTGTGCCAATTGAAACATGTGACGACATGAGGGTGACACCTGAAGAAGTGGACATTTTGCTGAGAGAGGGTGCCCAGTTGGCGCCGGCTCTTGCTACGACACGTGTTCTCCGCGCATATGCCGGAGTCCGCCCTCTGGTAGCCTCAGACGATGACCCCTCGGGCAGAAGCATCAGCCGTGGCATCGTGTGCCTTGACCATGAGTCGCGCGATGGCATAGAAGGCTTCATTACCATAACAGGAGGCAAGCTGATGACATACCGCCTTATGGCAGAAGAGGCAACCGATATGGTTTGCAGAAAACTGGACATCGATAAGAAGTGTGAAACAGCTGTAACGCCGCTGCCTGGTTCGGAAAAGACTATAGTGCATGAAACCTACAAGGGTAATAAACATGTCTATGCATTCAATGTCAAGACTGGGCGCTATGGCACGATGGCAGAGGATATCTGTTCCGGAAACGAGACCGACGACAGCCTTGTGTGCGAGTGCGAAGAGGTTACAGTAGCCGAGGTTAAGCATGTGATAGAGGAACAGCATGTTGACACCCTTACGCAACTAAGACGCCGCACACGCTTGGGCATGGGAACGTGTCAGGGAGAATTGTGCGCACTTCGAGCAGCAGGACTGATGTGCTCTGTCTGCAGGAGAAGTGCAAAGGAGTCGGGGGCAGACCTGGCTGACTTTATTAATGAGCGCTGGAAAGGCATGTATCCTGTAGGGTGGGGCGCTACTCTTGCAGAAGGAGAATTTGTTGCCAAAATCTATCAGGATCTGTGCGGACTTGACAAATTCGCCGTTAAAAAATGAAATTTAGAATATGAAATTTGATGCTGTTATAATAGGAGGAGGCCTTAGTGGTCTCATCTCAGGAATATCACTTGCCAAGGCTGGCAAGAGCGTGGCTGTAGTGTCTACGGGGCAGAGTTCCCTGTTGTTCCATTCTGGGTCGTTCGATTTGTTGGGCTACACTGGAAATGGACAGGAAGTGTCAGCCCCTCTGGATGAAATAAAAAAACTAAATGCCAATCATCCTTATTCGAAGGTTGGAAATGTGGAGCAACTTGCCGTTGATGCGGAGCAACTTCTCAATGAAGCAGGTGTTACGGTCAAGGGCAATGTACGCAAAAACCATTTCCGCATTACCCCTATGGGTGTTGCAAAACCAGCATGGCTTACGCTCGACGATTATTTCACGACCGATGGGGCAGAAAATCTCGGATACAGAAATGTCCTTCTCGTCAATGTTGCTGGATTTCTGGATTTTCCGGTAGAGTTTATCTCAGAAGGTCTTACAAACCTCGGTGCCAAGGTAAATGTCAAGGCACTGCAGATTCCTGCTCTCAAGGAGCGCAGAATGAGTCCTTCGGAAATGCGTTCCGCAAATATCGCCAAAATTCTTGCCTCTCCAGATACGTTAGACGTTGTTGCCCAGAAGATAAACACGTCCTTAGGTGATGCAGACGTAGTGCTTCTGCCAGCAATATTCGGCCTTAATGACAGTAGTGCCGTTGTGTCTCTTCGCAAGAAAATCGGCAAGCCCGTGTATGTTCTCGCAACCTTGCCGCCTTCGGTTCCGGGAGTGCGCATTCAGAACTTGCTTGTCAGCCGATTCAAGAGTCTGGGCGGTGTGTTTATGCTTGGCAACACTGTTACGGGCGGAAAAATAGCAGACAATCGCTTGACAGAAATATATACTTCAAACCTGCCTGACGAAAGCCTTGTCGCCGATAACTACATTCTCGCCACGGGGTCGTTTCAAGGCCATGGCATTGTTGCTGATTATGAAAAAGTCTACGAGCCAGTTTTTAATCTTGACGTAGACTATATCGCCGAGCGGCCTGAATGGACTAAGCACAACGTCTTTGATGCCCAGCCGTACATGGAGTTTGGCGTCAGGACAGACAATTTATTCCGCGCCTTGAAGGGCGGAGTAACTCTTACCAACCTTTATGCCGTGGGGTCAGTGCTTAGCGGACATAACGGCATCAAGAATGCAGACGATACTGGAGTATCTGTAATCACGGCTCTTGCCGTTTCAAAAACAATCTTAAAACAAAACTGACACTATGGCAGATAACATGCAATTATCAAGTCTCAGCGCGAACAACCTCGAGCAATGCCTCAAATGTTCCATCTGCACGGTATATTGTCCGGTTTCGGCTGTAACGACAGATTATCCGGGACCCAAACATGCTGGTCCTGACGGAGAACGCTATCGATTGAAAGACCCTAAATATTTTGACGAGAAAGCACTGAAACTGTGCCTTAACTGCAAACGCTGTGAGGTGGCTTGTCCGCAAGGGGTAAAAGTGGGCGACATCATTCAGAGCGCACGCATTAAATATTCCAACCATATGCCTGGCCTGCGTGACTTTGCTCTGGCAAGCACAGACCTTGTGGGTGGGCTGGCAACAAAGTTGGCACCCGTTGTCAACTATACTCTTGGACTCAAACCCGTCAAAAGCGTGATGCATTCGACCATGGGCGTTGATAAGCACCGCACATTCCCGAAATATGCCTCACAGACCTTTGAGGCATGGTACAAGAAAGAGGCAAAGGCTTCGCAGTCTTCGTTTCCCAGGCAGATTAGTTTCTTCCATGGTTGCTACGTCAATTATAATTTCCCGCAGTTGGGCAAAGACCTTCTGAAGATAATGAATGCCATCGGCTATGGTGTGCATTTGCTTGATAAGGAGAAGTGTTGCGGTGTGGCCTACATTGCCAACGGCATGCCGAGAAAGGCAGCCCGAAACGGTGAGGCAAACATGAAAGCCATGCGCACGTCCATTGCAAAGGGAAGGCAGATAATCACCACAAGCAGCACGTGTACGTTTACCATGCGTGACGAATACGAACACTTGCTTCACATTGACAACGATGTTGCCAGAAACAGCCTTTCGCTTGCAACACGTTTTATTTACAGGCTTGTTGAGGCTGGAGATGTCAAGCTTGCATTCCGCCAAGACTACAAGAAGCGAGTGGCCTACCATACAGCTTGCCACATGGAAAGACTTGGCTGGGCGGTGTACAGCACTGGCTTGCTGAAAATGATACCAGGTCTTGAACTCGTGATGCTCGACTCACAATGCTGTGGCATCGGCGGCACCTACGGCTTCAAGAAAGAGAACTACAGAATTTCGCAAGACATCGGCTCTGGGTTGTTCAAGCAGATTAAGGAGGCAGAGGTGGACTGCGTGTCAACAGACTGTGAGACGTGCAAGTGGCAGATAGAGATGTCTGCCGGGGTGACGGTGCAGAACCCAATTTCCATAATTGCGGAAGCACTGGATGTTGAGGCAACAAAGGCGTTAAACATCAATAGCGTTGAACATTACCAAAAAGACAAGTAGGTGTTCTGAATAGTTTATAGTCAGAACGACTTTTTTGATGCAGATATTTTCTTGAAGAAACAATGTGGGCATTGTGACTGAAAATAAAGAGAAGATATGCACGAAAGAAAGACGTTATGACAACCAACGCCTACTTGATAAGATTAAAATAATTTTGAATACCTACTTATAATAACAAAACAATGGGAAACTTTTTTGCTCCTCCAGCATTTAAGCCGGAGATGAGAGGGCCAGAGGCCGACGCCCGTTACAAGGCGTTGCGCTGGCAGGTGTTTATCGGTGCCTTTATTGGCTATGCGGCTTTCTATATTGTCCGCAAGAATTTCAGTATGGCAATTCCTCTGCTCGAACCTTTTGGCATTGACAAGGGTGAGCTTGGTCTTGTGCTTGGTATGAATGCTGTGGCATACGCCTTGTCAAAGTTTTTGATGGGGTCGGTTTCCGACCGTTCGGACGCACGCAAGTTCCTACCGTTGGGACTGATTCTTGCTTCCTTGGCAATGGCATTCATGGTAGTGCCGATTACAGGCCTCGACCTGCTCAACCACCCAGAGCGCAAGACGCTGGCCATTGTCCTTATGGGTGTGCTCAACTTTCTGGTAGGTTGGTTCAACGGAATGGGATGGCCACCGTGCGGTCGTGTCATGACACATTGGTTCAGCCAGAAGGAGCGCGGCACATGGATGGCAGTGTGGAACTGTGCGCACAATGTGGGAGGAGGCCTTGTGGGACCTATGGCAACCTACGGTGCAACGTGGTTCGGAGCTATGCTCTACGGCAGTAACGAACAGCTCTATTTCCTTGCCGGAACATATATTTTCCCAGCGGCAACCGCCATACTTATAGCGATAATCGCTTTCTGCCTGTTGCGCGACACTCCGCAGTCGTGCGGCCTTCCATCCATAGAGGAGTGGCGCAATGACTATCCTGAAAACTACAGTGAAAAGGACGAAGAGGTGTTGCCCGTAAAGGACATATTCTTTAAGTATGTGTTCAATAACAAGTTCTTGTGGTTTATAGCCATCTCCAACGCTTTTGTTTACATGGTGCGTTATGGCTGCCTTGACTGGGCTCCCGCCATGCTCAAGGATAAGGGCATTGATTTGACGGAGGCTGGCTGGGCGTATTTCGCCTACGAGTATGCTGCAATTCCTGGCACCATCATCTGTGGCATTGTCAGCGACAAGCTCTTTCATGGCAAGCGCTCCATGCCTACCGTAATCTTTATGCTTCTTGTGGCCGTCTTTATCGGTCTTTATTGGTACGCCTTTAACATGGCAACCCCGAACCTCGCCCTTATTGTCACCTGCATGATAGGTATCGGCTTCTTCATTTATGGACCGGTGATGCTTATCGGTGTGCAGGCTCTCGACCTCGCACCGAAGAATGCCGCTGGCACTGCGGCTGGTTTCACTGGCTTTTTTGGCTATTTCTTCGGTACGGCCATACTGGCCAACTATATTGTAGGCCTTGTTGCAGAAAATGTCAGCTGGGATGCCACGTTTGCCATGTTGCTGGGTGCATGTGCGCTTTCCATTGTCTTTATGCTTATGACGGTAGGCGGTAAGAAGAACTGACAATTCACTCATAAAAGACATCAACCCTTTTTAAAAAAGTAAGTAATATGGAAAAAAAGGAATCTGCTTATGCTTCGCTTGGAGCTAACAAGAAAAAATTCCTGAAATGGCAGATGGGCACCATTGCAGTAACCATGATTGGCTATGCCCTGTTTTATTTCGTCCGCAAGAACTTCTCGCTTGCTATGCCGGGACTTACGGCGGAATATGGTATTTCCAACAAGAGCTTCGGCTGGATTCTCTTTGCCGGTTCTCTCGTCTACGGCTTCTCCCGTTTCATCAACGGCTATGTTGTTGACCGCGTAAGAGGTCGCATCGTGATGGCGGTCGGCCTGCTGCTATGCGCCGTTGCCAACTTTGCTTTCGGTTTCGGGGCAGACCTCAGCGTCTGGCTCACAGGAGAACAAAATGGTCCCAAAATGGTCGAGACCCTCACTCTGGTGATGGGTGTCACCATAATCCTCAACCAATACTTCCAAGGCATGGGTTATCCTCCGTGCGCCCGCATTCTTCCTCACTGGATTCACCCCTCTGAACTTGCAACCAAAATGTCTATATGGAACTGCTCCCACTCGGTGGGTGCATCGTTGGCCGTTGTGATGTGTGGTTATCTGATGGGTACTCTTGGCACAGACCTCAGCGCCAATGCTGATGTTGTGGCAAACATCACTGCAAACCTCGGTGGCGACGCTAAGGCTGCTGAACAGGCTCTCTCTTATGCTGCCCATATAGGCGCATGGAAATGGTGTTTCTATGTTCCGGCAATGATGGCCGTGGCTGGTGCATTCTACATTTTCATCGCTCTGCGCGATGAGCCGAAAGATGTAGGGCTTCCTGATCTTCCTGACACTGGGCTTGGTAACCTTAACAAGACGATAGACAAGCAGGCCAAGAAGAAATTCGAGCTTGAAATGGTATGGAAAAACCGCTGGGTCTGGACATTCTGCATCGCCAACCTCTTTGTCTACGTGGTGCGCATGGGTATTCTTGACTGGGGACCAAAATTCCTTACCGAAAGCCGTGGGCTGAACATTAAGGATGCAGCATGGACCGTTGCTGCATTTGAAATAGCTGGTATTGTGGGCACACTCTGTGCAGGCTGGCTTACCGACAAACTCTTTAAGGGCAAAGGCCACCGCATGTGTGTGGTCTGCATGGCTGGTGCAGGTCTGTTTATGCTTATCTTCCGCTTCCTTCCCGAAACGGCCAGCCTTGGCGTTACGGCAGCGGTGCTTGTGGGTGCAGGCTTCTTTATTTATGGCCCTCAGGCGCTGATTGGCATAGAACTCGGAAACCAAGCAACCAAGGAAGCATCGGCCCGCGCCAACGGCATAGCAGGCATTCTGGGCTATCTCGGTGCTGGTCTGTCTGGTCTTTTGGTCGGTTACATCGCTGACTCATCATTTGGCTGGACTGGCGTGTTCTCCACCATCATTGTGGTTGCGTTTGTCGGCATGTTCATATTGATTTCCATGTGGCAGGCCCCGCGCGACGGCTATGAGCGTGCTTCCAAGATACAATATAATGACGAGAAATAAACCTTTTTTCAGATTTATTTTCGTTTAACAACAATTTAACCGACAAAATGTTTGTAGGTTGAAATAAATATCTAACTTTGTCATGTCTTCCAATGGGCAAAAGCCTGCGGAAGGCATGACAAACTTTAATATATATGTATTATGGCAGATTTTGACAAATACATGTCGCCGATGGGCGAAGAAAAACTTATGGAGGCCTGTGCGGCAATCAAGCATGTGGCGCTTGATATGGACGGCACGATTTATATGGGTTCCACACTTTTCCCTTTTACCATACCTTTCTTAAAGACTTTGACGGACAACGGAATCGGTTACTCGTTTCTGACGAACAACCCCACCAAGAGCCGTGCAGACTATCTCAAGCGTCTGGAGTCGTTGGGCATACATGCCACTTCAGACGAAATGTTTACGTCTGCAATCTCTACCATAGAATACATCAAGACCCACCACCCCGAGGCTCGGCGTCTTTTCCTGCTCGGCACACCAAGCATGATAAAGGAGTTTGAGGATGCAGGCTTCGAATCGGTGCCCGACAGTCCCGACGAGAGGCCAGATGTGCTTGTCGTGGCCTTTGACACCACACTTGTTTATTCGCGCCTGTGTCGTGCCACATGGTGGGCTTCGCAGGGAGTGCCTTACATCGCCACCAACCCCGACTGGGTATGCCCCACAGACCAAGAGGTGATACTCGTGGACTGCGGTTCAATACAGAAGTGCATTGAGGCAGCCTGTGGACGCAAGGCAGACATCGTAATAGGCAAACCTAATCCTGGAATGCTTGACGGCATTCGCGAGAAGTTTGGCCTTCGTCCTGAGGAGATAGCCATGTGTGGCGACCGTATATATACTGATGTGCGCACGGCACAGAATGCCGGCGGACTGGGCGTGCTGGTGCTTTCGGGCGAGACAACACTCGAAACGGCCGTCAGTTCAGACCCACAGCCAGATATCACGGTTTCTGACATCGGGGAATTCGGCAAATTGCTGCTGAAAGCGAGAAAAATTAAAGGTTTTTAACTGAAATGCCCAAAAAAACACTAAAAATACTCCCTAAATTCATTGTAGGTTCTGAAATAGTGTTATCTTTGTCAGTGAAAGAGGGCAGGAAAAACCCTTAAATATAGTAGTTAAATATAGTAGAATGAATTTAATTTAATAATAACTTGAGAACGTAAAACAACTCAAATAAATTGTGTTAATTTATTAATTTCTAAAAATTTTTAAGCATGAAACGTTTATTTGTACTTCCTATCGCAGCGCTGGCAATGAGCCCAGTATTTGCTGCCAACGAAAACGAAGTTGCTCCTGAAGCTTCTAACATCGAGGTTGCTACCGCATCAGCTCAGGCTGCTCCATGTGCGGCACTTCCTAAGATTTCCGGTTACCTCCAGACAGGCTGGAACTACAACAACCCCGCAGGTCTCGGAAACTCTACATCTTCTTTCCAGGCTAAGCGCCTCCGTTTGATTATGGACGGCAACTGTGGTGAGAACATAGACTTCCGTCTCCAGATTGAAGCCTTCAACGGCATCGCTGGTTCTACAAACGGCAACGGTCAGAAGAATATTCAGGTAATGGATGCTTTCGCAACTTGGAAGATTATGCCTGAATTCAAGATCCGCGCAGGTCAGTTCTACACTCCGCTCGGCTATGAGAACTACGACATCTCTCCAGCTACTTTGGAAACCGTAGACTTCTCTAACATCGTTTACCGTATGGCTTGCCGCAACCCATATTCTTACAACTTCGTAGACTATGGTCGTGACCTCGGTATCATGTTCATCGGTGATGTTACTCCTTACTTCCACTATGATGTAGCTTTGACCAACGGTCAGATTCCTTGCAAGGATGACAACAATAAGTCAAAGGATATCTATGTAAGTGGTACTTTCAAACCTTTCAAGTACTTCAACATCAAGGCTACCTATAGCTTTGGTTCAATGACAGGTACAGACCACCTTGCTGGTGGCCCCGCTAAGCGTGATGGCAACCACGAACTCAACCGCTTCGTTGCTGGTGCTTGGTACAACAACCCAACAGGTTTCGATATCCGTGGTGAATACGGTATGATGAATGGTGCCGGTGTAAAGGAGCAGGGTGCTTACGGTCTCGTAGGTTATCACTATGGTAAGTTCCTTCCTATCGCACGTTGGGATTGGTATCAGGATCGCACTAACCACTATAACAACAACAACTACAACCGTATCCTCATAGGTTGCACATACCAGCTCACAAAGAACACTAAGGTTCAGGTTAACTATGGCCACACAATGTATGGCGACCATAATGCCAACGGTTCTACTGCAGAGCAGGTTCAGATCATGGGTCTCTTCAAGTTCTAATTTGTTGACATAGTCAGTTAGAATTAAAGATTCTTAATGATTAAATAAGGTGTGAGCCCGTTCTTTTTTGAGTTGGGGCGGGCTCACACTCTTTTTAAAAACTATAATAAAAAGGCACATAGACTTGTTTTACGATATTCCCTTTTTAACTAACTAATAAATTTATTGACTATGAAGAAGCTTTTTGTTATGCTTGCAGTTGCTGTAGTTTCTACAGCTGCTTACGCTCAGCACCTCGGTACTGAGTATCGTCTCAAGAAAGTAGTAGAAGTTCCCGGACGTCAGGGCATCGCTGCTGACAAGGATTATTTCTATGTATCTGACACCCGTGGTCTTTACAAGTTCGACAAGAACTGGAATCTCGTGCAGAAGAGAGTTCAGACCAAGGATCCCAAGACTGGCAAGTTTATCGATCCGTTGTTCAACAACCCCGATCCTGCCAAGGGCGGTGCAAACCACTTTGGTGACATCGATGTTTACAATGGCAAGATCTACACCGGTAACGAGTATTTCAACCTTGGCCGTGGCGTCAACATCTCTGTAGATATCTACGATGCTAACACTCTCCAGTATCTTGAGAGCATTCCATGGAGACCAGAGTCTGGTCAGGTAGAGGTTTCTGGTGTTGCCGTTGACCGCGAGCGCAACCTCGTATGGCTTTCAGACTGGGTTGACAGCCGTTATGTATATGCATACAGCCTCGAAACAAAGCAGTACTACACAAAGGTACAGTGCCGTCCAGAACCATACTGGTGCCAGGGTATCTTTATTGTAGACGGTGTTATGCTTCTTGCTGCTGATGATGGCGAGTCTACTTATCACATTGCCGACAATGTCTACAAGATGGACATCACTGGTGCTCCTTTCACTGGCCTCGTTCATGGTACAGAACCTGTTAAGGACACTCCGTGGTCTGTTAAGACCGACAAGGACGGCAAGGTTGTTAAGCGTACAGGTGAAATCGCTGGTGGCGCAATGGGCGGCAGAGTAGAACTTCTCCGCGAGATGACCGACTTCCGCCGTGCAGGTGAAATCGAAGGTCTTTGCATCGACCCAACCACCGACGACCTCCTCGTGTTGAACAACCGTGGCACCCAGATCATTCTTGGTATGAGCCAGGGCCCGTTCACAAACGAAGGCTACACAAAGGAAATACACGAAGTTTACATCTACGAAAAGATCAAGTAATCTAACTTCCGTATTATTCTTAATATGAGGGCTTCCGCAGAAATCTCCGGATTTCTGCGGAAGTTTTTTTCTGCACGCATCATTGTTTTGCCTGCTTTTAACCCAAACCCGTCATTAGCCCGTTTTTGCTCAGTTTTTATTACTTCTTGTTGTCTTTTGCTTTTTATGAGGCATGGAATTTTCTGCAGAATTCTTTTGCACCGTATTCCACGATGCCCCAATAATATCGCATTCAAAGAAGGGTAGAAGCAGACTTGCCGTTGCCGTTTCGGCCGGAATGCTGTTTCGTTTCGGCCGAAATCAATGTCCGTTTCGGCCGATGTGGATATCCGTTTCGGCCGATGTGGATATCCGTTTCGGCCGAAACACCATCGTTAAGTCTGTTTTTTGGAAGACGGAGTTGCGATTGCAGGGATAATTAGTGCTGTTTGAACGAATATTCTTTCCGTTAGCGTTTCTTACGGAATTTTGTGGCGCGCCGGGGTATATTATCTTGTGGGAAAATCTTAATTTAGCATGTAAATTAAGCAACAACATTAATATCATGTTTTCAGGAATAATAGAGGGGATAGCCGTAGTGAAAACTATCAGCCATGACAAGGACAATGTGGACATTACGTTGACTTGCCCTTTTGCCAACGAACTGGCCGTTTCGCAGAGCCTCGCCCACAATGGGGTGTGCCTTACCGTAACGTCGGTGTGCGGCGATGAGTACACTACTACCGCAATGCGGGAGACTCTGGAGCGCAGCAACATAGGGCAGCTTGAAGTGGGAAGTGAGGTGAACGTGGAACGTCCGTTGCCCATTAACGGACGTCTGGACGGTCACATTGTGCAGGGCCACGTGGACACTGTAGCCGTGTGTGAGTGTATAGAGGATGCGCAGGGCAGCTATATCTTCACTTTTAAGTATGCGTTTGAAAAAGATATGGCGGCAAAAGGTTATTTTTGTGTAGACAAGGGCAGTGTGACTGTTAATGGAGTCAGTCTGACAGTGTGCAACCCGACAGACGACACGTTTCAGGTGAATATCATACCTTATACCTTTGAACATACCAATTTCCACACATTCAAGGTCGGCACTGTGGTGAACATCGAGTTTGATGTGCTCGGCAAGATGGTGAGCCGTCTGGTGCGTCTGAGCAAATAAGATGACCGCCCTACCTTAATCCGGCTAATAGTAGATGTAGCTGCTGGTGGGGGAGAGTCGCCTTAGTCCGTGGAATTGACACTGGTGGGTTTCATGTTGTTGACATGCAAACTGAACAGCAATGTTGAACTGTAGGTAAAATAATCCGCCTGTTATCAAAAAAAAATTGGATTTGTTTTGTTTTGTTGCAAAAATATGTAATTTTGCATTGGATAAAAGAGATATGTATATTATGTATGCGTCATTGGCAAATCTACGACTTCACAACCTTCTGCAACTCAAGGAGAGGGGCGGAAGCGATGTGCGTGTATAGAGGACGCCGCGCATGTACGGAAGCCTTTCTCACTCTGACGATGAGTGCGAAGGGTTTTTTTTGTAATAGAATGATATAACAAGAAAGATATGAGTGACAGACTTTACATTTTTGACACTACTCTCAGAGACGGCGAACAAGTGCCGGGTTGTCAGTTGAACACTGTGGAGAAGATACAGGTGGCCAAACAGCTTGAGGCTCTTGGCGTTGATGTGATTGAGGCTGGTTTCCCTATTTCAAGTCCCGGTGATTTCAATAGTGTGATAGAAATCAGCAAGGCCGTGACGTGGCCTGTGATTTGTGCGTTGACACGTGCAGTGGAGAAGGACATTGACGTGGCTGCCGATGCATTGAAGTTTGCTAAGCGCAAGCGCATACACACAGGTATCGGCACTTCACCCTCACATATCAGATATAAATTCAATTCCACGCCAGAGGAGATAATAGAGCGCGCTGTTGCTGCTGTGAAGTATGCAAAGCGCTATGTGGAGGATGTGGAATTCTATGCAGAGGATGCGGGGCGCACCGACAACGAGTACCTTGCCCGCGTTATTGATGCGGTGACAAAGGCTGGTGCTACAGTGTGTAACATTCCCGACACCACGGGTTTCCGCCTTCCCAACGAGTATAATGAGAAGATAAAATATCTCTATGAACATGTTGATGCCTTTGCGGCCGGCAAGAGTATACTTTCCACCCATTGCCACAATGACCTTGGCATGGCTACGGCAAACACTGTTGCCGGTGTGCTCGGTGGCGCCCGTCAGGTAGAGGTGACTGTCAACGGTATCGGCGAAAGGGCTGGCAATACCTCTCTTGAGGAAATCGCCATGATATTCAAGACTCATCCAGACCTTGGCATTGATACTAATATCAACACGACCAAGATCTATCCCACAAGCCGCATGGTCAGTTCGCTGATGAATATGCCTGTGCAGCCCAACAAGGCAGTTGTGGGACGCAATGCCTTTGCCCACTCGAGCGGCATCCATCAAGACGGTGTGCTTAAGAACGCAGCTACCTATGAAATCATGGATCCTAAGGCCGTGGGTATAGACGACAACGCCATTGTGCTTACAGCCCGCAGCGGTCGCGCCGCACTGAAGTACCGCCTTCATGTGAACGGTGTGGAGATTGATGATGCTAAGCTCGATAAGGTGTATGAAGAGTTCCTGAAGCTGGCAGACCGCAAGAAAGAGGTTACGGATGATGATGTGCTTGTGCTGGCAGGGGCCAACAGAGCCGCTACTCACGATATTAAACTTGACTATCTACAGGTTACCACGGGCATGGGCGTAAGGTCGGTTGCAAGCATCGGTCTGATAGTGGCAAGCGAGAAGTTTGAGGCTGCCGCAACCGGCAACGGTCCTGTTGACGCTGCCATAAAGGCTCTTAAGAACATCATCAGACGTGAGATGACCTTGAAGGAGTTTACCATACAGGCCATTAGCAAGGGGTCTGACGACATGGGCAAGGTGCACATGCAGGTTGAATATGACGGGCATCTCTATTACGGCTTCGGAGCAAACACTGATATTGTGACGGCTTCGGTTGAAGCGTATATTGATTGCATAAATAAGTTTAAGCGATGAAGACGCTGTTTGACAAGATATGGGATGCCCATGTTGTGCAGAATGTGCCTGATGGCCCTACACAACTCTATATTGACCGCTTGTTTTTGCATGAGGTTACAAGTCCGCAGGCTTTCGACACCTTGAGGGACAAAGGGGTCGGAGTTTTCCGCCCTGACCACATCTATGCGATGCCTGACCACAATACCCCGTCTGACCAACAGGAGTATATTAATGACCCCGTTGGACGCAACCAGGTTGAGACCCTTAAGAAAAATTGTGAAGAGTTCGGTATCAAACATTTTGATATGGGCACCAAAGATAACGGAATCATACACGTGGTTGGCCCCGAGAAGGCCTTGTCGCTGCCTGGCATGACCATAGTCTGTGGCGATTCCCATACGAGCACTCACGGTGCCGTTGGCGCTTTGGCCATTGGTATCGGTACTTCTGAGGTTGCCCAAGTGCTGGCTTCTCAGTGCATCTTGCAGCAGAAGCCCAAAACTATGCGCATAAACATAGAGGGAGAGTTGGGGCCTGGTGTTACCGCCAAGGATGTGGCCTTGTATATCATGGCGAAGCTCACTACCGGCGGAGCTACCGGCCATGCAGTGGAATATGCGGGCAGCGCCATCAGAAGTATGTCGATGGAAGGCAGGCTGACATTGTCGAACCTCTCAATAGAAATGGGTAGCCGTGCGGGTATCATTGCTCCCGATGAGATTACTTTTGAATACCTCAAAGGCAAGGAATACGCCCCCACAGGCAAGGCTTGGGACGAGGCTGTTGAGAAATGGAAAACGCTGCGCACCGATGATGGCGCTGTCTTTGACAAGGAGGTAACCTTCATGGCAGAAGACATTAAGCCACGCATCACTTATGGCACAAATCCCGGTGCGGGCATTGCCATAGACGAAGCGATACCTGCGCTTGAGAGTGTGCCGGAAGCCGAAAGAACTGGTTTCCTCTCGCAGTTGGAATATATGCAGTTCAAACCTGGTGAACGCCTTGAGGGCAAACCTGTGGACTACTGTTTTCTTGGGGCGTGTACAAATGGTCGCATAGAGGATTTTCGTGCTTTTGCCTCCATTGTAAAAGGAAAGAAGAAAGCCGACAATGTCGTTGCGTGGCTCGTGCCTGGCAGTTGGAGTGTAAGACAACAGATACAGGCTGAGGGCATCGACAGAATACTTGAGGATGCAGGATTTGAACTGCGCTTGCCTTCGTGCTCGGCTTGTCTGGCCATGAATCCTGACAAAGTACCAGCGGGCAAGCTCTGCATAAGTACAAGTAACCGTAATTTTGTGGGGCGTCAAGGTCCCGGTGCTCGCACTGTTCTCGCCTCGCCTCTGGTTGTGGCGGCTGCTGCAGTGACAGGAAAGATTACAGACCCACGTAAGATAATGTAAGGATATGGACAAGCGTAAATTTGACATAATACAAAGCACCTGCATTCCTATTGCCATTGACAATTGCAATACGGATCTTATCATCCCAGCGCGCTATTTGGCATCGACAACGCGTGACCCGAAGTTTTTTGGCGATGCTTTCATGCACGACTTGCGCTATGACGGCAACGGCAATCCCATAAGCGACTTTGTGCTGAACAAACCAGAGTATAGCGAGAAGCCTAACAATGGTGTTCATGAAATCATCGTGGCTGGCCGAAATTGGGGCTCGGGTTCGAGTCGTGAACATGCCGCATGGGCTATTGCAGGCTATGGAGTGAGGGTTGTTATCAGTTCGTCTTTTGCTGACATTCACCGCAATAATCTGCTGAATAGCTTTGTGTTACCGGTGGTTGTTACAGAAGATTTTCGGGTGGAATTGCTTGAAACAGTCAGCTCTGACCCCATGGCTCAGATAAAGGTAGACCTGCCTTCGCAGACAGTGACAAACATTGCAACGGGACACTCGGAAACGTTCGGTATAAATGGATACAAGAAGTATTGTCTGATGAATGCTTTGGATGACATAGACTTCTTGCTCGAAAATAAGGATAAAATAGAAAAGTTCGAATTAGAACGGACAAAATGACTATGGTATGAAAAAGCTGTTGATACCATTTCTTATGCTTGCGCTGCTCTCTTCTTGCGGAGGGAACAAGGTAGAGAACAATAATGCCGCAGACTCGACAGACAGCGTCATAGACACTGTGGCACCGACTCCTGTGGACAAAGAAGACCCTATTATAGCTCAGACCAAGGTGTCGAAGGCTGCCGATGGTGTGTTTTATGACTTCATATCATCGTTTTGCCAGAACAGCGCATATCAGAAGTCCAGGGTTAAGTTTCCGCTTCCTTGTACGGTTAACGGACAAAAAATTACAGTAACACGCGATGAGTGGCATTTCTCTAAGTTATACTACAACTCTGATATCTATACGGTATTCTTTCCTGATATGCGGTCTGTCAGACTGGAGACTGACAAGAATGTCACGAAAGTCAAGGTGCAGTGGTACAACATAAGCTCTGACGTTGTCAGCAGTTATAATTTCGAGAAGACTGATGACAAATGGATGCTTACCTCAATTGTAGAGCACCCCATCGACGTAGATGCCGACAATGGATTTATTGGCTTCTATATGAAATTTATATCCGACAAAGCGTACCGGATGAACCATATTGCGGAAACCATTATCTATGACGGGATAGACCCTGACTATACTGATGAGTTTGACATGAAAATGGTCAAAAACAAGAAAATCAACATCTCCCAATGGGACGAGACGCTGATACCTGATTTGCCTGACACACAGTTCTCTAACATTGATTTCGGACAAAACTTGGAGGGTGATGGGCGTGTAGTGTCGGTAGAGTCTCCGTCTTCGGGATTCGGCAGCCGTCTGCATTTTCACAAGGAATCGGGTAAATGGCTGTTGTATAAAGTGGAGAACCTGTAACAAACCCTATCAACTATTTAAAATTCAGTAACTATGCAAACCTTTACAGACTACTCTTTGTTGCACCACAACTCCTTTGGTCTTGATGTGAAGGCCCGAAAATTTGTGGAGTACGAAAATATTCATGAACTTCAACATTTTTTGTTTACCCACGACTGTAGTGAGCCTTTGCTTCATATTGGCGGTGGCAACAATTTGCTTTTTACAAAGGATTTTGAAGGTACTGTGCTCCACAGTGCCATAAAAGGTTTTGAGGAAATCGGCAGAGATGGTAACGACGTGCATATCCGTCTTGGTGCGGCCATGACTTGGGATCGTGTCATAGAGAGTACCTTGCGACGGGGATATTTCGGATTGGAGAACCTCTCGTCCATCCCCTCGGAGGTTGGAGCAGCTGTAGTTCAGAACATTGGTGCCTATGGTGCGGAGATAAAGGATTTTGTGGAGAGTGTGGAAGCCGTTTCGCTGACAACAGGCGAAGTGCATGAGTTTTCCAACGAAGACTGTGGCTTTGCATATCGCCATAGCAATTTTAAAGGTCCGTGGAGAGGGCAGTATGCGGTGACTCATGTGACACTGAAACTGTCGCTGGATTTCAAGCCCAATCTTTCATATCATACTTTGGCAGACCATGCTTCAGGCAAGATAAATGCCACGGACTTGCGCGAGATGATTGTTGAGCTTCGCTCTACCAAATTGCCTGACCCAAAGGTGTTGGGCAATGCTGGCAGCTTCTTTATGAACCCTGTTGTCAGCAGGGAGACTTACGAGAGAATTAGCCGGGATTATCCAACGGTTCCGCACTATTCCATGCCTGATGGTGTTAAGATTCCGGCAGGCTGGCTGATTGAGAAGTGTGGTTGGAAAGGTAAGACAATGGGTCGCGCCGCTGTCTACAGCAAACAGGCTCTGGTGCTTGTCAACATGGGCGGTGCGACACCGCAGGACATCGTCAGCTTGGCAGAAGCTGTGTGTGCAGACGTCAAGAACAAATTTGACATTCAACTGGAATCTGAGGTCATCTGGGTATAAGCTTTTGGCATGAAACTGACGTTTCTCGGTACTGGCACTTCTAACGGTGTCCCTGTGATAGGGTGCGGTTGTGAAGTGTGCAAGTCGACGGACTTACACGACAAGAGACTGCGTTCAAGTGTCTTATTAGAGTTTGATGCTGATGGTGAGTGGTGTGACGATGCCAGTGGGAGTCAATCACGCTACAAGTTAGACAAGGATTCGTTGCTTGTTCCTCCGAAGGCAAGTGGAACGCGCATGTTGATTGATTGCGGTCCCGACTTTAGGCAGCAGATGCTGAACGTGCCCTATGGCCCCATTCATGCTGTGCTGGTAACCCACGAGCATTATGATCACGTGGGCGGCATAGATGACCTTAGGCCTTTCTGTGTTTTCAACACTGTCAACATCTATGGTGAGGCAGAGGTTGTAAGGCACTTGTCTGAACGTATGCCGTATTGTTTTGGGCCAGGCAAATATCCTTCTGCACCATCTTTGAAGCTCAATGTCATCAGTCCCTACAATGCTTTTCAAGTACACGATATCTGCATTGAACCCCTTAGGGTGATGCACGGTAAACTGCCGATAATTGGTTTTCGCATAGGTAGGTTTGCGTATGTTACCGACATGAGTGTGATGCCCGCCGAAACTTTCAGACGGCTTAAGGGACTTGACGTGCTGGTTGTGAACGCTTTGAGGAAATCACACCATCCCACACACCAAAGTATTAGTGAGGCTTTGCGACTTGTCAGCGAACTAAAGCCGTCAAGAGCATTCTTTACTCATCTTGCACATTCTGCTGGCTTGCATTCTGATTCGTCGTCTTTTTTGCCCTGCAATGTGAGCTTTGCCTATGACGGTTTGGTCGTGAACGTGTAATTATGCTATTTTTTGTGATGTAAATGTTATTTTTACATTTGGTAGTTTGTTATAAGAGATTATTTCTGTAATTTTGCACTTTAAAGTAAAAACAACGGGTGAAGCAATGAATAAGTCTGTAAAAAAGATTTTATCGGCATCTGCAATTGGAATGCTGATATGTTTGTCGTCGGGCGTGAGGGCCCAAAAGATTGCATTGAAGACTAACGCACTTGAATGGCTGTGTTTGTCTCCCAATGCGGGTTTGGAGACCCGTCTGTCCAAACATTTCAGTTTGAATTTAGAGGCTTCTGGTAGTGTGGCGAAGTTTGATGACAAAAGATTTCGCCACTTTACTTTTAGACCAGAGCTGCGCTATTGGTTCAGCGGCAGAATGCAGACTCATCATTTTGTGGGTCTGATGCCAATAGGTACGGCCTATGATATAAAATTGAATGACACCCGCCACAAGGGCTGGGGCTTGGGTATGGGGGCGACCTACGGTTATAGCCTCGTCTTAAGCAAACACTTCAGTGTGGAGGGAACGGTCGGTGCCGGTCTGCTGAATTATGAAGAGAAAAAATACAGCAAGACAGAGAACGGAGAGAAAGTTTACAAAAAGACAGCTCTGTGTCCGCTGAAGTTGGGCATCAGTGCCGTTTATGTATTTTAATTGGTCGATAACGAATCTTGTTTTATGAATAAGCTGTTGAAAATTGTAACCGTTGTTTTTCTGGCATGTCTGTGCCATTCCGTTTATGCGGAGGTGGAGCGTGTGAAAATTGTAGTGACGAACAACAAGAAAGCGTTGCTGTCTAATGTAAGTATTCAGGAAATGGCAACACGTAGGGTGGCGGGAATGACAGATAATAACGGTGAGGCTGTCATTGATGTCTTTGTCGGTAAAAAGGAGCATTATCTGCTTGAGGATTTTACTGGCAAATACAAGAAGAAGGAAATAATACTTGATGGCACTGTCACCACTTTTAAGGTTGTCTTGGATATTTCCAAGGACATACAAATTGGTGAGGTGAAGATTGCCGGCAAATTGGAAGCCAGGAAAAGACTGCAACCGCGCCCGAGCATCACGAAGGTTAAAGGTGACACAATTATGACTGTATGTCAGTTTCCTATTGACACACTCTTGCGTAAAGATGTCAGAGTGATTGTGCAGCCGTTTTTCTTGGACAGTACAGCTCACCGCAAGTATTATACGGAACCTTATGTTCTTGACGGAAAGGAATATCATACCACACAGATAAGGATGTATGACTACAAGACTGGAGATAAGTTCAGCGGAGTGTTGCCAAACAAAATTCAGAGAGAACCCAATCCTGTTTACGATCCTTTGTATAACAATATAGTCGTAAAGAACGACAGTCTTCATTTTGTTGGGAAAACAAAAAGCCGTTCTTATCATGTCAAGGACAGGTTCTATAATGACTCGGTTGTATATAGAAGCACAGATATCTCCAAAAGCAAATGGGGCGTTCTTGCTGAAGTGCCAATGATGCTTGTTGCCAATACCAAACTCCGCAATGACCATTTGTGGTGTGCAGGTGCGGAGGTGTCTTTCGAAAATTATACAAAGTTGTTACATTTGGCAAAAGGGGAGTTGTTCTCTATGGGCTTGCGTAATCCTATGCGCTTCTTTGAATACCGGCTTAAAGGCACGGAACTGAGGGAGGATACCGCTATATGGTATCCGACACCTAACCTTGCGAAACAAGAGAAATCGGATCAAATACATGTCAGGTTTGCCAAGTCTAAATCTACCATTGACATGAGCGATAGCTTGACTAACATCGAACTTCAGAAACTCAAAGCCAGCATAGACGGAATCCTTTCGGACGAAGATGCGCAGTTCCGCGATGTCACCATTGTCGGTACGGCTTCGCCCGAGGGTAGCTATGGTTATAACCAGAAGTTGGCTGGTGACCGTATGGGTACACTGCTTAACTGGATAAGAGAGAGAATTCCTGAATCCAAGCGGGCATATATGTACCCGAAGAAAGACGGGAGAGTGGCCAAATGGAGTGAGGTTGCAGAGTTGATGCGCAAGGATAGCCTCGTCAGCGAAGCAGAAGTGATAGAGAATATTGTTGCCAAGTATTTAAAGGAAGATACAAGAGGACGTGAGATACGTAAACTGGCGTTCTATCAAACGATAGAGGACAGGTATCTTCCGCAACTTCGTAAGGTTGAATATAAACTTGGCTATTCTATAGACAGGGTGCTTAATTATGAGGATATTTTGCAGCGAATAAAAGACAATCCATCGTTCTCTCCCAGTCCGTACGAGAGCTTCTTGCTGTATAGAAACGAAAAGGACCCTGCCAGACGCTTGGAACTTTGTAAGTTGGCATATGAAAAGTATCCTAACTATTTGGTATTTGCCAATGACTATTCGGCATTGCTGACTTCTGCGGGTAAACCAAATCCTCAGATTCTTGATGGGTTTGATGTTGAGAGAATAAAACACATGGGACGCAATTATAAGGTGCCGGTAACTGTTCACATAAATCAGATGTGTGCTCGCATTCTTACCGATAACGTCATTGCGGCCGACACCTTGGACCAGATGATTATGGCACGTACTGACTGTGAACCGCAAAGAAATACCCAGTTCGCCACGGCTCATGCTTATTTGGATATTAGGCAAGGCCATTTCTCTGATGACAACTATGACTTGATTAAGAAGACGGGTTTGCGGAATGAAATCATTTTCCTATTGTCCCGAAACGGAGAGTCCGAAACTGCGACAGAAGATGACAAGAATGCGTATAAGTTG
Organism: uncultured Prevotellaceae bacterium; assembly: GCA_900557555.1. GTDB lineage: Bacteria > Bacteroidota > Bacteroidia > Bacteroidales > Bacteroidaceae > UBA6382. Next base: position 35,057 of record USTH01000011.1, read on the forward strand.
AGCGAGGGGCTTGGAGACTCTCTTGCTCTGGATTGTGTGCTGAAAGCGATATGTGTAAGTCGTGTCGAGGGCAGAACCAATAAGGAAGTTGTTGAGTGGCTGAAGAAGTCGTTTGCCTTAGACCCAGCGATGGAGGAAAAGTGTGGAGGAGAGGCAGACCTGCAGAAAGCTCTTGCCGCAATACGAAAAGAAAGAAAGGCATCGACAGCTGAAGATGCACAATCTGTTGAAAACAAATAATATAGAGGATTAAGATGAAAGATATAATTCAAGGCAGAGCTAATGTGGTGTCATTGCTGCTCTTTTTGTTGGCAGTCTGCCCTATTTTGAGAGCCGAGGGGAGTGTAGTAACGGACAGCCTCGGTGAACACGATGATGTTGTACTCGGAGAGCCGAGACCTATCAGTTCTTATGGAGGCAAGAATGTTATTGAGAACTATACGCTCCAATCTCCTCGCATTTCAAAGCGTTTTGACAACAAGAAGTTATTTGACCACGCTTTTGTTGAAGGTGGCTTGGGTGCTAATACCATAATGGGACGTAATGTAAGCGGCCATTTGACAAAACTGTCTCCCTCATTGTTCGGCTCTTTTGGTGATTGGATTACGCCCGAGCATGGTTGGCGCGCAACAGGAAGTATAGGATATTTCAACCACCCGATGAGTTCGCGGGCAAAGTTTATGTCGTTGGAACTTGATTATCTTATGAATCTTACTGCCTTGTCGGAATGGGAATACCCGACTTACAACAGGTTTGAGATTATTGGCGTGGCTGGCTTGAATCTTTTTAATTCACATCAAAATGGTGAAACAAAAACAGGTTGGGGTGCCAGTCTCGGATTAAAGGGGCAGTATCACTTCTCAAGCTATACTTACGTGTTTGCAGAGCCTAAGGCGACACTGAACTACAACATGTTGCATGGCAATGTATGGTATAAGGTGCGTCCAAGTCTTTCATTGTCAGCAGGCGTAGGATTCAGCTATCCGAGAATTTCCACTAAGAGCAAGATGTATGCCGACAATCCTGCCATTTCAGAAATGGGGGAATGGCCTGTGCATGAATACAACAGTGACGGACATTGGCTTAATGACACATATGTAACAGTGTTGGGAGGACCGTCTTTAATATCAAATTTCCATCCTTCTACGTGGAAGAATTATGTCGGCTCTAAATTCAAATTCGCAGTAGGCAAAATGTTCAGCCCTTATCTTGGTGCCCAATTGTCATTAAACGGGGGTATCAACAAAGTGTGTGATCTTGATTGGCACGCCAAGATATATGGCATCGGTGCGGAAGCGGTGTGGAATGTTCACAACACGTTTGGAGGCTATAATCCAGATCGTCTTTTCACTCTCAACGCTCTTGCCGGCATCGGCTACAACATAGACATGTATGGTACTTCTACAAAACACCAGAACTATTCTTGGAGTTTTGGCGGAGGATTGCAGGCGAAGTTACGTCTGGCAGAAGGTGTAGACTTTGTCGCAGAACCTCGTATAGATATCTATAGCGATAAGTTTGTCCCAGTTTCATACTCCATGCCGAATCATGACGTTATAACTTCGTTGTTGTTTGGTTTTAACTTCCACCAGGGACTTAACAGCAGGCAGCAGATAGAGAGAAATAGGGAATATAGTCAGGAATCGTGGTATGACGACATGTTTGCCCAAATTGGTTTGGGACTCGGAGTGCCGTTCAGTTTTAACGCAGGCCATAACTACGAGAAAGCGTTTAGACCGCAGGGCTTTATAGGCTTAGGAAAATGGTTCTCTGCCACAAGTGGTGCAAGAGCATGGGTAGATATGGGTACGGTATGGCAAGACAGAAATGCTGTAAACCGCTTTGCTGCCTATGGTGTTGACTATATGTGGAATATGTCAAACGCTTTTCATGGATATAAGGCAGATCGCAAGTTCTTCTTAAACGGTGGACTGGGCTTTAATATAATGTCGTTGAGAGACCATGACAACTCTTACCTTGGTGCACAGCTTTCTGTGCAGGGATTGTATAAGATAAACAGCCTGTATGGTATCTTTATAGAACCGCAGGCTCGTTTCTACGACAAGAATGCTCTGAAGTATTCTGACTGTTTCCCGAAAAATTCCATTTTGCTTAACATCTTGGCGGGAGTTCAGGTAAGCATGAAGGGGTATAAACCTGGCTACTATGGTGATTTTTCAAAAGAAGAGGGTCGCGCCTTTTTCTCAGTTGGTGCGGGTCTTACAACCCCCATTCGTTTGCTGAAGCATGCTCATGGCTATGGTCGTACGATGAAAATCTCCTATGGCAAGTGGTATAGCCCCATATCGGCTTGGAGAATCAGTGGGTGGGGGTATATAAACAAACTCTTTGGTGCTCGTTATGGCATTGCCAGTGCAAGTCTGGACTATATTCTTGATGCCAGTGCATTTACTTTCGGCTATAATCCTGACCGTATCGTGTCAACGCGTGTGATTGCGGGTGCTGACATGGGTTTGGATTATCAGAAGGAAAATGTTCGTTTTGTTCCTCAAATACATTTTGGTGGGCAATTGGCGATAAAGTTATCGAGCAACACAGAGTTGTTTGCCGAACCACAATTTATTTATTCTCTTTCAGACAGATTTGACAGCAGACTGCTGAAAACATCCTTGCAGGGCATTGTTGGCATAAATTATCTGTTTGACCAAAACAATGTAAAACGTGATTTGTCATTGTCCGACAAGCGCAATTTCGTTTCGGTGGCTTTTGCTTTGGGGATGACTTCTGGCAAGTCTGACAGTTTCTCGACCTACAAATTGAAGCCTGGTTCGACAATCTCTTTCGGACATTGGCTTAATGGGCTGTCTGGTGTTCGTGCATCGTTGTCATTTAATGGTACAAATGACAGCAACCAGATGTTGTGGCAGCTCCATCTTGATTATATGATGAATATGGTTACGGCCTTGACTGGCAGGAATACCCAAGATGACAAGGTGCAGCTCCGCGGATTGCTGGGTGTCAATGCTGGTATTGTGACAAAGTCATCGCACAAAACTAACAAAGGGTTAGGCTTAGAGGTTGGTACGCAGGTTGCTTATGTGCTATCTTCCAACACGGAACTGTTTGTTGAGCCTACTGCGCAAATTCTTAATAACAACCTGTTTAATTGCCATACATTCGATAGTTTGTTAGATTGTAAATTCGGTATCAATTACAGGTTCTAATACCGTTTATAATTGATTTAAGAAGAGCTGTAATGTGGTCTACAAGCATTGCAGCTCTTCTTATTTGTATTCCCATTAATGTTCTACAGAACTCTATATTGGTTGTCGTGGAAACTTATCGGCGGCTACATCCAGAAGGTAGCTGATGGGGTGGCTTATAGATATCGGGTGAGCCTTGGCCTTCAAGTAGGGGAAAAAAAGAAAGAGGCTGTGTCGTAATTAATGTTTACGGCGCAGCCTCTGTTTTTGAGCC